>JAGOAF010000011.1:0-1605 GCA_017984035.1 Flavobacterium sp. | reverse complement strand
CAAAGCGAATATACAAAAATAAAGCTGCCGCTGACAATCCTGCTAAAAGTCCGATCCAAATTCCAACCGCTTTCAAGTCTGTGTATTTTCCTAAATAGAAAGAAATTGGAAACCCTATCAACCAATAGGCAACAAATGTAATATACATAGGAATCTTGACATCTTGCAATCCGCGTAACGCACCTAAAACAACAACTTGAATCCCATCTGACAATTGAAAAATGGCTGCCACTAAAAGTAGTTGAGCGGTAATCCCTATAATTTCTTGATTATCTAACAATTGAGCCGAATCGTTCATATTCAAAAATAAGTGCGGTAAATAATTATGAAAAATCACGAAAAAGATTCCGAAAATGGTTTCCAAAATAATAGCCAATAAGAAAATCGAACGGGCTACGACAATCATTTCTTTAAAGTCAGCTTTCCCTTTACTGTGACTTACCCGAATCATAGCAGTAACACTCAATCCCATGGCTACCATAAAAGTCGAAGAAGCAAGAGTCAAAGCAATTTGATTGGCTGCCTGACTATTTTTCCCCAAAGAACCTGAAAGCCAAATCGCAGCTGTGAATAAAGTCACCTCAAACAGCATTTGCATGGCCGATGGTAATCCCAAATCAATAATTTTTCGCAACATGGATTTCTTAATTTCTCTAAAACTAAAATTCTTGAAATAGGTGCTAAATTTTTGATTATGTTGCAATAATAGGTGTAGAAAAACCACCATCATAATACGAGAAATAACTGTTCCCAAAGCGGCACCTAAAACACCCATTTTAGGAAATATCCAAACTCCATAAATCAAAACGTAGTTAAAAAAAACATGGACCACATTGGCCATAAAAATAGCATACATCGAGTATTTTGTTTCAGACAAACCGTCAGCAAATTGTTTATAACCTTGATACATAATCACTGGAATTAGTGAGAAAGCCACCCAGTCAATATAAGGCGACGCCATGTCAGCCACAATTTTAGGTTGGTGCATCAAGTACATAATTTGCTTAGACAAAACAGTAACTATGAATAAAAATACTCCCAAAACCGTACACAACAATAAGCCATGATGAAAAGTAGTTCGGATTTTTTTATCGTCTTTTTCGGCATCAGCCTCCGAAATTAAAGGCGTAATGGCAGTCGAAAAACCAATCCCTAAAGACAACGCTATGAAGATAAAACTATTACCTAACGAAACCGCCGCCAATTCAGTGGAACCTAAATTTCCCACCATAAAATTATCTACAACTCCAATTAAAGTATGACCAAGCATACCCAAAATAACAGGATAAGCCAGTTTAATATTATAGGAGAACTCTTTAGTGTAAGTAGCTAATTTCAAAATAAGTGAGAGTATTAAAAGGCAATGCCTAAATATATTAATTACGCTAAAGTTTCCACAAATTGAACACGTACACATCCGTCTTCGTCGATATGTGTTAACTGAATTTTTTGTAAGGTATTCGCCAATTCAGGATTCCAAGGTGCTTTTACTTTGACGTAATTTTCGGTAAAACCGTGGATATAGCCTTCTTTATTTTCCGTTTCAAACAAAACCGTTCTTTCGGTACCCAACTGACTTTCATAAAATGCACGACGTTTTTTTAC
>JAGOAF010000010.1 GCA_017984035.1 Flavobacterium sp. | reverse complement strand
TATGCATCTCTCAATGCGGGTGCAAATATAGAAATAATAATAATGTTTGCAAGAATAAAATAAGAAAAAAAATATTTTTAAAAAGACTTTTTTTTTGACTTTATATTCTTATATTTCGAAAAAATTAAACAACATTCATGGATCCAAAAGTTCGCTATGAGATTGAGTTCCCCATCAACTCTTCACCCCAATTATTATATCAATACATTTCTACTCCTTCAGGATTATCAGAGTGGTTTGCCGATAATGTGAACTCCCGTGGTGAATTCTTTACATTCATTTGGAATGACTCTCAAGAGAAAGCTAGGTTGGCATCCAAAAAATCAGGTGAGAAAGTAAAATTCAAATGGGTGGATGACAATAATAAAGACACCGAGTATTTTTTTGAAATCCATATTCTTGAGGATGAACTTACTAAAGACGTGTCATTATTAGTGATTGATTTTGCTCCAGCTGATGAGATAGAGGAAGCACAACAATTGTGGGAAAATCAAATTTCAGATTTGAAACATCTGATAGGATCAGTCTAAAAATTGTATTTTATAACTTATATTTGCCCTGAACCAAATTCAGGGCTTTTTTTATGATGAATAGTAACGTACAAGAGAATAATTTGAAACATAATCGTGGGTTTTTATATGGTGATGCCGTGTTTGAAACCTTGAAAATTGTAAACGGTAAAATTCTCTTTTTAGAAGATCATTATTTTAGGTTGATGGCTTCTATGCGTATATTACGAATGGAAATTCCAATGGATTTTACGATGGAGTTTTTTGAAGAGCAGGTGCTAACATCAGTTACAGCTAGTGGTTGTAATGCATCGGCTCGTGCGCGAATTACAGTGTATCGTAATGAGGGAGGGTTTTATTTACCCACTACCAATACTATTTCTTTTTTGATTCATGCTACGCCTTTGGACAATCAGGCTTACGTTTGGGAATCCACATCCTGTGAAGTAGATTTATACAAAGATTTTTATATCTCTAAACAACTGCTTTCTACTTTGAAGACTACAAATAAAGTACTTCATGTTACGGCAAGTATTTATGCAGACGAAAACGATTTGGATAATTGTATTTTACTTAACGAATCAAAAAATGTGGTAGAAGTGTTGCAAGGCAATATCTTTATGGTGCAAGGCAACCAATTAATTACGCCACCTATTTCAGAAGGATGTTGTAATGGTATTTTGAGAAAGCAATTGCTTGTTTTGGCAAAAAAAATAGACGGATTGGAATTAATTGAAGCTGTGATTTCACCATTTGATTTACAAAAGGCAGATGAATTGTTTTATACTAATGTTATAAAAGGAATTCAATCCATTTCTAAATACAGAAAAAAAGAGTTTGCTAATAAAGTAGCAAATCAGTTAGTTGACAAATTAAATGAGTTTATTGCTGTTTAATTCAAATAAGGATCTTCTGGCGCATTTGACCAAATGAGGTAATCACCTCCTAATTCGATAATTTTTTCTTTCCAAAAATGAGTGGTGGATTTGCTGATAATTTTATTTTCATGAATATTGGTTGTGGCTATCCAGGAATTTTGCTCCATTTCAGACTCTAACTGATTTTCATCCCAGCCCGTATAACCTAAAAAAAAGCGGATATTATTTTTACCAATTTTTTGATTTTTAATCAATTCTTTTACTGATTCGAAACAACCACCCCAATAAATACCGTTTGAAATTTCCACACTATTTGGAATCAAATTTGGTACATCATGAATAAAATAGAGATTGTCTTGTTCCACCGGTCCTCCATTATATACTTTAAATGGAATATTTATTTCAGGGAGCAAATCCGTAATGGAGTATTGTAAAGGTTTGTTGAGGATAAAACCAACGGAGCCTTCTTTGTTATGTGCAGTTAGTAAGATTACAGTTCTTGCAAAAGAGGCATCCCCAAGTATTACTGGGTCGGCTATAAGAAGTTGCCCTTTATTAAGTTTTGCTGAAATCATAGCTGCAATTTTCATTAAAATTAATAATAAAATTTAGACGAACCGTTTTTTTTCGAATAAAGGCAAAAAAAAACCTTCCAATAAGGAAGGCTTAATTTGTATAAGGAAAACTAAAATTTAGTTTACAGCTCCTTCTAATTCAGCTCCAGCTTTGAATTTTACTACATTTTTAGCAGCAATTTTGATAGTTTTTCCAGTTTGTGGATTTCTACCATCTCTTGCAGCTCTGTTAGATACTGACCAAGATCCGAAACCTACTAAAGAAACTCTTCCACCTTTTTTCAAAGTACCACTTACGTTTCCTAAAAATGATTCTAAAGCCAATTTAGCAGCTGCTTTAGTAATTCCTGCGTCAGCAGCGATAGCGTCGATTAATTCTGATTTGTTCATAATAAATGTTTTATTAATTGTTGGTTAAAAAAAAATTGTTAAACAAAATTAGCAGGAAATCCCTACTGTGCAAGGGTAAAAAACATTTTTGGGTCAATTTGTTAATAACTTGAGTTATTTGTTCATAAAGCCCGTGATTTCAAGCTCGAAAACGTTATAAATACTCGTTTTTTGGTGCCTAATAAGCTTTTGCTTCAGTCGTAAATTGAATTCCATTGAGCAATTCGGCAGTATTCATTTTCTTTTTTCCAGGGAATTGCAAGCTTTCAATTTGAATGAAACCGTCATTAACGGCAATTTTTAGTTCTTTTTTGGTACATACCAATTGGCCAATAGCTAAAGAATGCGATTCTTTAACTAATGTAGATTGATATATTTTGACATTCCATTCTTCTCCTTTGTCGCTGATGAAACACCATGCAGCAGGATACGGACTTAAACCACGTATAAGATTATGAATTTCTGAAGCGGGTTGATGCCAATCTATTTTACAGTTTTCTTTGTTTAACTTATAAGCAGTTTTAATCTCTTCATTGTCTTCTTGAATAGTGGTCGTAACTGTTCCATTTTCAAGTAGTGCTAAAGTTTGAATAACCGTTTCACTGCCCAATTGCATTAATCGGTCGTGTAATTCTCCTGCTGATTCATTGGTGCCAATTGTAGTTTCGGCATTTAATATCATGGCTCCTGTATCAATTTTATCATCAATAAAGAAGGTGGTAACACCAGTTTTAGTTTCTCCATTTATTATTGCCCAGTTAATCGGCGCAGCTCCTCTGTAGTTCGGTAGCAGAGAGGCATGAAGATTGAACGTGCCTAGTGAAGGCATTTCCCAAACTACTTTGGGTAACATTCTAAAGGCAACTACAATTTGTAAATTAGCGTTCAATGCCTTCAATTCAGCTATAAAACTTTCGTCTTTTAAATTGGTTGGCTGTAATAAAGGCAAGTGGTGCGTTAGAGCGTATTCTTTTACCGCTGAATATTTTATTTTTTGTCCACGTCCTGCGGGTTTATCTGCGGCCGTTATTACTCCAACAACTTCGTACTTATTTTGTAAAATAGTGTCTAAAATGCCAACGGCAAATTCAGGCGTACCCATAAAGACGATTCGTAATTTCTCCATTAGTGATGAATTGTATATTTGTTATTCGCCTTGATGACGATTTGTTCTTGTTCTAATAATTGCTGTAGCAGTTCAATAATAGTTTCAGTATCCGCTTGGGTTCTTTCTTGTATTTCTCTCGAATTCAAATCTTCATTTTGTAATAAAGTTAGTATTTGCGAAGAAAGGGAAATGGTATTTTTTTCTTTTTTCTTTTTGCTAATACAATAGGAACAAATTCCACAATTTGTAGCTGATATTTCTCCAAAATAATCCAATATCAGTCGATTTTTGCAGGTTCCCTTTTCGGTGATATAATGCAAAACAGATTGTAATTGGTCTTTTTTGAGTTGGTTTTGTCTTTCTAAATACTTAGCCACCCTATTGATGGTTCTTTCGTCTTCGCGAATTTCATTAAACAGGAGTGAAGCATCATTGTTTTTTGCCTGGTATTCTATGATGTCTTTCTCTTTTAATTTCTGAAGAACGACTTGTACTTCAGTTGGTTTATGATTTGATTTTTTGGCAATAAAATCCAAATTAAAAGCTGTTTGCATTTCGTAAATACCTGGGTAGGTTCTCAAAATGGTAAGGATAATCTCCTCGTCATTAGGATTTAAACTGATATAACGTAAAACCTCTTTGGACGGAATCAAAAATTGCAATTGTATTTTTTCTGAAAATTCTTGTGACAAACTAAGAATACCTTGTCGGTCTAAAAACTGAATGGCATTATAGGTTTTTAGTATAGGAAAATTATATTTCAAGCAAAAATGATTGAGGTTGAAAGCAAATTGTTCGTTGATGCCTTCTCCATAAGCGATTTGAAAATAGTTACACAATTTGATGTAAACGGAGTTCAAAAAAGGCTTATCGGGTAAATTTGACAAAAACTGATTTTCAGCTTGTTGCGCGTCTGATGTATTGGTCAATAATAGTGCAAATGCTTTTTCTCCATTACGTCCCGCACGACCCGATTCCTGGTAATAATTTTCGATATTATCGGGTAATTGAATATGGATAACCGTTTTTACATTGGCTTTGTCAATTCCCATTCCAAATGCATTAGTTGCAACAATTACTTGTACTTGTTCTTGCATCCACAAGGACATGTTCTTGTCTTTTTCTTTTGGCGAAAGCCCACCATGATAATAGGTAGCTTTATAACCTAAAGCAGCTAATTGATTAGAAATATCAATGCAAGAGCGTCGGTTTCGAACGTATATTATAGAAGGTTCTGGATTTTTTTTAAGTACCTGTTCTATGGTATAGAGCTTGTCTTCGGCTTCAATCACCATATAAGCAATATTCTCCCTTGCAAATGATTTTTGAAAGATTGCCGGGTTTTGCAATCCTGTTTCTGTAATGATATCTTCTTTAACTCTTGGCGTTGCTGTGGCGGTTAAGGCTAAAAAAGGAATTTTTTGAAAGTGTTTTTTTAATTCGGAAATTTTTAAATATGCGGGTCTAAAATCATGTCCCCATTGCGAAACACAATGGGCTTCGTCAATAGCAATCAAGTTGATTGGCAGATTTTTAATTCGGTCTAAAATCCAATCCGACTGCAAACGTTCAGGTGATAAATACAGAAATTTGTAATTTCCATATTGACAATTGTCTAATAAATCAATCATTTCTTCAGAACGGATTCCGCCTGTCAAAGCAATGGCTTTGATATTACGAGCTTGTAAATTGGCAACTTGGTCTTTCATCAAAGCTACTAAAGGGGAAATGACCAAACAAATTCCTTCAGACATTAGAGCAGGTACCTGAAAGCAGATGGATTTTCCACCGCCTGTTGGTAAAATTGCCAAAGTATCCTTGCCACTAACAACCGAATCGATGATTTCGTTTTGTAGCGATCGGAATTGATCATGCTTCCAATATTTCTGAAGAATCGCTAGTGCTGTTTGCATAGATTTCAGGGCGCTACTTTGTGTTTTCAATGCAAAAGTGAACTACTTTTATATTGTATTATTTTAGTTTGAAATTTGATCTAAGATAAAAAGAATTCTGTTATCTACGCTATCTTTTGGAACCTCAATCAGTTTGTATCCATAATTTTGATAGGTTTCTACTAAATGATTGTGAATCAATTGCGCTTGTTCAAAGTTTTCATAGCGTTCTTGGTCGCTCACATAAATAGCTTCCCAAGGGGGTAAAATAAATATTTTTGAGTAAATATGTTCTTTGCAAGCAAGGTCAAAAAAAGTAGGGTAGCTGTCTCCAATATAGTGCATATAAGCTAAAACATCTGGAATACCTCGATCTAAAAAGACAATGTTGTGGGGTTCTTGATGTGCGTCAAGGAATTGTTTTTTTCTGCCTTCTAACAAAAGTTCGCTAAATAGCAAAGGTTTCTCTAAAAACAATTGTTCAATTCCTTGCCGTTGTGCTTCGGCAGTCACCTGTCTAGAAATCTCGGGATAGCAACAATACCCTTTTTGGACTAATCCGTCAATGAGAGTTGTCTTTCCTGTTCCAGGTCCACCAATAATTACGATGATTTCTTTTTGCACTTTTTGTAAATAAGTCGCAAATTTACCTAAAGTAATTGGGATTTTAAAAATTAATCCTAAGGATAATTATCATTCGTTTCAAAAAACAACTTGAAATTCTAAATTCTAAAATCAATACCTTATATTTGCGTTAATTTTATGCTTACTAATGGATCAAGAGAAAGAAAATAAAACAGCTGAATTTTACGAGAGATTAAAAGTAGAGTTGGATATGAGTAATACTTGGCCAGCTGAATACCTTTTTAAATTTATTGTTCCTTCCGTTGCAGATAATGTGCAGCGTGTGGAAAATGCATTTGATTGTATGGGGGCAGTGATTAAAACAACTAAGTCCAAAACAGGTAAATTTACCAGTGTGTCGGTAGATGTTCAAATGAAAGACGCACAAGAAATAATTGACAAATACATCGAAGTTTCGGTAATTGAAGGGATCGTTTCCTTATAAAATATGAATTCAAAATATACTAAAGAAAATGCTAATGATGTTGTACATCACTTGGAATACAATGCGGAAAGATCGCATTTAATTATTCCTGAGTACGGTCGTCATTTGCAAAAACTTATTGATCAGGCAACCGAAATTGAAGATGCTGAGGAGCGAAATAAGGCTGCTAAATACATCATTCAAGTGATGGGAACCTTAAACCCGCATTTACGTGATGTGCCTGATTTTCAACACAAATTATGGGATCAATTGTTTATTATGTCCGACTTTAAGTTGGATGTAATATCACCTTATCCAATTCCGTCGAGAGAGGTATTACAATTAAAACCGGATGTTTTACAATACCCACAGAACTTTCCCAAATACCGTTATTATGGCAACAATATCAAATACATGATTGACGTGGCAAACAAATGGGAAGATGGTGAAATGAAGAATGCCTTGGTGAAAGTGATTGCCAATCACATGAAGAAATCGTATTTAAGTTGGAATAAAGATACCGTAAAAGACGATGTCATTTTTGAACATCTTTACGAATTGTCGGATGGCAAATTGAATTTATTACAAAGTACCGAGGAGTTATTGAATACAACCGATTTATTGCGAACCAATAAAAGGATGTCTAATAAAATATCACCTGCAGGTCCTCCAAAGATTCAAGGCAACAAAAACAATAACAAACCAGGAAAACCAAAACAGTTTCAAAAAAATAAACAAAAATAAATGGGAATTTTCAAAATCGAAGGTGGCATTCGTCTAAAAGGAGAAATCACACCACAAGGAGCAAAAAATGAGGCTTTACAAATACTTTGTGCTATTTTATTGACTCCAGAAAAAGTTACAATCAACAATGTGCCAGACATTATTGATATTAATAAACTAATTACTTTATTGGGTAATTTAGGAGTTAAAATTCAAAAAAACGGACCTAATTCGTATACTTTTCAAGCGGATGAGGTAAACGTTAATTACCTAGAAACAGAAGCGTTCAAAAAAGAAGGAGGAGCCCTACGTGGTTCTATTATGATTGTTGGACCATTATTAGCTCGTTTTGGTAAAGGATATATTCCAAAGCCAGGTGGAGATAAAATTGGTCGTAGAAGATTGGATACTCACTTTGAGGGTTTTATTAATTTGGGTGCCAAATTTAGATATAACAAAGAAGATCATTTCTATGGTGTAGAAACTCCTGCAGAAGGTTTACAAGGAGCTCATATGTTATTAGACGAAGCTTCTGTAACTGGAACGGCTAATATTGTTATGGCGGCTGTTTTGGCAAAAGGAACAACTTCTATTTACAACGCTGCTTGCGAACCGTATTTGCAACAATTGTGTAAAATGTTAAACTCTATGGGAGCTAAAATCACAGGAGTTGGATCGAATTTACTTACTATTGAAGGTGTTGCTAGTTTGGGTGGTTGTGAACATAGAATTCTTCCAGATATGATCGAAATTGGAAGTTGGATTGGTTTAGCCGCAATGACTAAATCAGAAATTACAATTAAAGATGTAAGTTGGGATAATTTGGGTGTAATTCCAAACGTGTTCAGAAAACTCGGAATCACTTTAGAGAAGCGTGGTGATGATATTTATATACCTTCTCATGTAGATGGTTATGAAGTTAAAACGGATATTGATGGTTCTATTTTAACTATTGCTGATGCCCCTTGGCCAGGATTTACGCCTGATTTATTAAGTATTGTTTTAGTTGTTGCAACACAAGCAAAAGGGGATGTTTTGATTCATCAAAAAATGTTTGAAAGCCGTTTGTTTTTTGTGGACAAACTGATTGATATGGGTGCCAAAATTATGTTGTGTGATCCACACAGAGCAGTAGTAATTGGGCATGATTTTAAATCACAATTAAAAGCAACTACCATGTCTTCCCCAGATATTCGTGCAGGAATCTCATTGTTGATTGCTGCGCTTTCTGCAAAAGGAACCAGTACAATTCAAAATATCGATCAAATTGATAGAGGTTATGAGCGTATTGATGAGCGTTTAAGAGCTATTGGTGCTAAAATTATTCGTGCCTAAATAATTATAATTATCAAAAAGTTAATATCGTTTAGAGTTATTTTATTACATAATCTCTAAACGATATTTTAATTTATAAAACATCATAGTATGCCAAAAGTAGCAGCAGCAATTAAGGCGACTTATTTTAGTATTATTGGAAATACTGCTTTAGCAATTATAAAAGGATTAGGTGGTTTTTTTGGGAATTCTTATGCCCTTATTGCAGATGCAATTGAATCTACTACTGATATTTTTGCCTCCTTATTGGTTTTATTTGGGATCAAATATTCGAATAAACCAGCAGATGAGAATCATCCTTATGGGCATGGAAAAGCAGAGCCTTTGATAACTTTTTTGGTAGTTGGCTTTTTGATTACGTCGGCAACCATAATTGCATATGAAAGCATTTTAAATATTGGTACACCCCACGATTTACCAAAACCTTGGACTTTATATATTTTAGGAGCAATTATTCTTTGGAAAGAATACTCTTTTCAACTAGTGTTGAGAAGAAGCAAAGAAACGAATAGTTCTTCTTTGAGAGCCGATGCTTGGCACCATAGAAGTGATGCAATTACTTCAATAGCCGCTTTTGTTGGTATTTCAATTTCTCTTTTTTTAGGAAAGGGATATGAATCTGCTGATGATTGGGCCGCTTTATTTGCTTCTGGATTTATTTTGTATAATAGTTATCTCATTTTTAGACCTGCGCTTAGTGAAATTATGGATGAGCATGTATACGATGATTTGATTGAAAACATTAGAATAGTCTCAAGCAATGTTGCAGGTATTATTGATACTGAAAAGTGCTTTATTCGTAAATCTGGAATGAAATACCATGTTGATTTACATGCCACCGTTAAGGCTACTATCACAGTAAAAGAAGGACATGATTTGGCACACCAATTGAAAGATACGCTTCGAGCACAAATCCCTGAATTGGGACATGTTTTAATTCATGTAGAACCTGATGATTCCATATAAAAAAAGGCGTTGTAAATCACAACGCCTTTTTTATTTGCTTTTATAAAAAGGATTGGATTGCCAAATCGTAACTATTAAGACCAAATCCTAAAATTACCCCTTTTGCGTTTCCTGAAATGTAAGATTGATGACGGAATTCTTCTCTTCCAAAAGTATTTGAAATGTGTACTTCAATTACGGGTGTGGTAATAGCTTTAATAGCATCTCCAATACCTATAGAAGTATGCGTATAGGCTCCAGCATTTAGGATGATTCCGTCGTATGTAAAGCCTACTTCTTGGATTTTATCAATTAACTCACCTTCAATATTGCTCTGGAAATAGAGCAATTCCACAGTTGAAAATTTTGCTTTTAAAACGCTAAAATAATCTTCAAAAGTTTGGTTTCCGTATACTTCAGGTTCGCGTTTTCCGAGAAGATTTAAATTAGGTCCGTTGATGATACAGATTTTCATAAAATTATATTTTTGTAAAAATAAAAAAACCGTTCCAATAAATAGAACGGTTATATTAAATAGTTCTTTTTCTTTAGAACATAAAACCTGCAGAAACTTGTGCCACAGAATTTTTAACCTTGGCTTCAGGTGAGATTTCAGTTAAGCCTACTACATAGCGCCCTTGTAAAAACAGACTTTTCGTAATGTGAATACTAAGACCTGCACCAGCACCAAAATCTATGTTTTTTTGGTCATTAATTGATACGTTTTTCTTTTTATTCATCAAAAAAGAGGCTTGTGGACCAAAGTCTAAACTAAAGGTATTGTTTAAGTTTATTTTAGCCATTACAGGAATGTTAATGTATCCAACATCATTGGTAAAATCGTTTATAGTACCCATCGCATCATATTTAGCTCCTTGAGTTGAATACAGTACTTCAGGTTGAATTGAAAATCGTTCTCCAAGTTGTACTTCGGCAAGAAATCCAATGTGATAATTAGTTACGGCTTCTGTCTTATAGTTGGTATTATTTACCGTAATCGTAGTCCCGTTTTGATTAGCATAGTTGATCCCTCCTTTTACTCCCAGTTTCAAAATTTGCGCTTGAGTTGTGAATGAAAGTGCGATAAATAAACAGCTTGTAAATAGTATTTTTTTCATATTTTGTTTGACATTTAATATGGATTTAACTCTAATAAATTGTGTTGTATTGATATTGATTGATAGTCAATAAAATGACCATACAAATGTAAGTATTTTACACTAACTATATATAGATTCGCGTAGGATTCTTTTCATTACAGTTTGTTTGAGGTAATTTTTTAAAAATTCCGTTTCTTTGTTTGGTGAATTGGACCAGTTATATCAAAAATTATCAATCGTATTTGAGGATCGAAAGGGGATTGTCAAATAATACCATCGAAAATTATTCTTTTGATGTGGAGCGATTGTGTGTTTTTTTAGATCAGAACCAAATTCAATTATCGCCATTACAAATTTCAGAAGAAACAATTCAGCAATTCATTTATGCAGTTTCGAAACAAGTGAATGCGCGTTCGCAGGCCCGAATCATTTCAGGATTAAAAAGTTTTTTTAATTACTTAGTTTTTGAGGATTATCGTTCTGATAATCCCTTAGAATTAATAGAAACTCCAAAGACAGGAAGAAAACTTCCCGATACACTTGCAATAGAAGAGATAGACGCTTTAATTAATGCGATTGATTTAACTTCCAATGAAGGGGAAAGAAATCGAGCGATACTAGAGACTTTATATGGGTGTGGGCTTCGTGTTTCAGAATTGGTGAGTTTAAAAATATCCGATTTGTTCTTTGAAGAAGGATTTGTCAAGATTACCGGTAAAGGCAACAAACAGCGATTTGTACCTATTGGTAACCTTACCCAAAAATACATTCTGATTTACAAAGAGGATGTACGTATTCATATGCCAATTAAAAAGGGTTTTGAAGATACACTTTTTCTTAATAGAAGAGGAGGTCAACTTTCTCGCGCGATGATATTTACTATTATAAAAGATTTGGCTGCCAAGATTGAACTTAATAAAACAATTAGTCCGCATACTTTACGTCATTCTTTTGCTACTCATTTATTAGAAAATGGAGCCGATTTGCGTTCTATTCAATTAATGCTTGGTCATGAGTCAATAACAACAACCGAAATTTATGTTCATCTCGATCGAAAGTTTTTAACAGAAGTGATGAATACCTACCATCCTAGAAAAGCGTAAATAAAAACGTCCAAATTTCACGAAATTTGGACGTTTAATGTATAGGGAAAAAGAGAATTATTTTGCGATATTCACTGCTCTAGTTTCTCTAATTACGGTTACTTTTACTTGACCTGGATAGGTCATTTCAGTTTGTATTTTTTGTGAAATTTCGAATGATAAGTTGGATGCTTTGTCATCAGATACTTTTTCACTTTCTACGATCACACGAAGTTCTCTACCTGCTTGAATAGCATAAGCACTTTTTACTCCACCAAATCCGTAAGCTACTTCTTCTAGGTCTTTCAAACGTTGAATATACGAATCCAATACTTGTCGTCTTGCACCTGGTCTTGCACCTGAAATAGCATCACACACTTGGATGATTGGAGATAATAACGATTTCATTTCAATCTCATCGTGGTGGGCTCCAATAGCGTTGCAAACTTCTTCTTTTTCACCATATTTCTCAGCCCATTGCATTCCTAATAAAGCGTGTGGTAAATCACTTTCTGTATCTGGCACTTTACCAATATCGTGTAATAAACCTGCTCTCTTAGCTAATTTTACATTCAAGCCTAATTCAGCTGCCATGATACCACAAAGTTTAGATACTTCGCGAGAGTGTTGTAATAAGTTTTGTCCGTAAGAAGAACGGTATTTCATTCGACCTACCACTTTAATCAATTCAGGGTGTAATCCGTGGATACCCAAATCAATTACTGTTCGTTTACCTACTTCAATGATTTCATCGTCGATTTGTTTGGCTGTTTTTGCAACTACTTCTTCAATACGCGCTGGGTGAATACGTCCGTCTGTTACTAATTTGTGTAATGATAAACGAGCAATTTCTCTACGAACAGGATCAAAACAAGATAGGATGATAGCTTCTGGTGTGTCGTCAACAATAATTTCAACTCCAGTAGCGGCTTCCAATGCACGGATGTTACGTCCTTCACGTCCTATAATTCTTCCTTTTACATCATCCGATTCAATGTTGAAAACAGAAACGCAATTTTCTACGGCTTCTTCTGTACCAACACGTTGAATGGTATTGATGATAATTTTCTTTGCTTCTTGTTGTGCAGTTAATTTTGCCTCTTCAATGGTATCTTGAATTTGAGCCATAGCCTGGGTTTTGGCTTCTGCTTTTAAGCCTTCTATTAACTGCTCTTTAGCGTCTTCAGCAGACAATCCAGAAATCACTTCCAATTGTTGCAATTGGCTTTTGTGCATTCTTTCAACTTCTGCTTGTTTTTTCTCTAATATTTCTAGTTTAGAGTTGTATTCAAGTGTTTTGGCTTCGTAATCATCATTTACTTTTTTGGCTTTTGCCAATTCATTTGAAATTTGAGATTCTTTATCACGAACTCTTTTTTCAACTTCAGCAACTTTTTTATCACGAGCTAAAATTACTTGTTCGTGCTCTGATTTTAATTCAATAAATTTTTCTTTCGCTTGAAGAATTTTATCTTTCTTGATATTTTCAGCTTCAAAATTGGCGTCTTTAATAATAGAGGCAGCTTCTTTTTTGGCTGATTTTATTAAGTTCGAAATGTTGCTTTTTTCTATGATTTTTGCAATTGCAAAACCAGCTACTATTCCTACTATTCCGGTAATAATGATTGTTACTATGTTGTCCATGTTAATTAAAAATTGATGTATAAAAAAAGCCTACATTAGGTGCTTGTATAAACTCGAAAAGACAAGTTTTGAGCTAACTCACTGTTCAAGCTTCCTTACCGAAATAGGGCATGCTATAGTAGTGACGATTCGCTCATTCTAAATTGTTAGTGTTGAGTTTACCAAATTGAACTAATGTAGGCAGTATCTTAGTCTATGTAAGAACGTATTATTTATTGAGATATTGATCTAATATCGAATTGATTTTGTTCAATCTTTCGATGGTTTCTACTCCATCAATTGCGTTGTCGATTTGTTTCTGTTCTACCTGAGAAGCAAATTGTAAAGCACACATGGCTAGTACATCTTGTTTGTCACGAACAGCATAATTTTCTTCAAACTGCTTAATCATAGTATCAATTTTTTTAGAAGCACTACGAAGTCCTTCTTCTTGAGACGGGTCTACCGTTAACGGATAAACTCGATCAGCAATTGATATTTTTATTTTAAGCTTTTCGTCCATAATTTTAATCTGATAGCTGAGCTATACAGTAATCAATTTCGCGAATTAATGAATTTATTTTAAGCTTAGTATCTCTTTTGTTTTCTTCACTGCCAAGCAATGAGTTGGCTATTTTTAGAGCTTCATACTCTTTTTTCAAAGTGTCAATCTCACGAGACTGATTTTGTATGATCGTTGTAGAAGTGGTTAATTCTGTCTTTAAATCTTGATTGATTTGCTCTAAACTAGCTATTCTAGTAAAAAGTTTTTCAATCTTATTTTCAAGAGTATCAATTATTTCCGCAATTACACTCATTAGTATTCCAATTCATTACTTAATCTTACAAAGTTAGTATTCCTTTTTATTAATACAATATTTTATTTGCTTTTTTATTGAAAAAGTACTAATTTATTATTGTACAAAGGGTTATGGTTTTGTAGGAATTCCGATTTTATTTATGACTTTGTTTTTTTTATCTTAGCCAAAATGAAATGTTATGCGATTCTGGTTTATACACTTGCTGTTTTCTTATTCATTATTGGCACAAACTAATTTTCCTAAAGACTATTTTAGTCCTCCATTGGATATTCCAATGCAACTTTCTGGAAATTTTGGCGAATTACGTCCCAATCATTTTCATGCCGGTTTTGATTTTAAGACCCAACAAAAAGAAGGTTTAAAAGTATACGCTTCTGCCGAAGGGTATGTGTCTAGAATTAAAATTTCTACTTTTGGTAACGGAAAAACCATTTACATTACTCATCCTAATGGTTTTACTACAGTATATGCTCATTTGCAAAAAGCGGTAGGGCCTATTCAAGAATTTATTACTGCAACACATTATAAAGAACAGGCTTTTGAAATCGAAATGTATTTAAAACCTGGAGAGCTCCCAATTAAAAAAGGAGAGTGGATTGCCGTTTCTGGAAATTCTGGTGCTTCAGAAGGACCGCATTTGCATTTTGAAATTCGCGATTCAAAAACAGAGTTCATTATTAATCCCTTACACTTTGGATTTGACGCAGGAATTAAAGACACTAAGAAACCATTATTTTCTGCATTATATGTTTATCCTTTATTGAATTCCATTGTCAATAAATCACAGCGTCCCATACTTTTGAATTATTCATTACAAAAAGACGGGTCCTATTTAGCTGATAAGGTAATGGCCAATGGTCCTATAGGTTTTGGATTTACTGCAGATGATTTTGATGATGTTTCCTTTAACAAGAATGGTGTGTATTCTGTAGCTTCGTTTTGGAATGGTCAATACCATTTTGGGTATCAATTTGACACTTATTCTTTTGATGATATGCGGTTTGTAAATGCATTGATTGATTACTCCAAATACAGAAAAACAAAGCAACGGATACAAAAACTATTTATGAACTCTAAATACGGTTTGTCTTTTATTCGTGCAAATGAAGCGAAAGGTCAAATCGTTCCCGTGCCTAATCTTGATGGTTTGTACCGAATTGAAGTAGCTGATTTTTTTGGAAACAAAACCATTGTTTCTGTGCCGGTTCAATACGACAATTCTCCTGTGGTTATTACCGCTGAACCTAGCTCTTCCAAGTATTATTTAAATTCAACGATCGATAATATTTTTGAAAAAGATAACGCTACTGTAGTTATTCCAGCGGGTACTTTTTATGATGACTTTGCATTGAATTTTGATGTGAAAAATGGTGTTACATCTTTACACGATGATACTATTCCAGCACATACTAATTTTACAATTTCCATAACCGATAGTTCCTTGTCAAATGAAATACAAGCAAAAGCATTTATTGCTAGGATTGATGAATCACAAATGTATTACAATGCTACCTACAGAAAAGACAGTGTTTTTAGCACCAAAGTCAAGACATTAGGAAAGTATAAATTAGTCATAGATACTCTTGCTCCTAAAGTTAGCATTGCTAAACCAATCGAAGGTAAATGGGTGAGTCATGAAGTGATTCAATTGCAAATTTCAGATACGGGTTCCGGAATTAAGTCGTATAATGGGTATTTGAATGGTAAATGGGTTTTATTTGAATTTGATAATAAAACCAATACTATTACTTATTATTTCAATGATGATTTTCTTCTAAATGGTGCCAATGAGTTAAAAGTAATTGTAACTGATGCTACAGGAAATTCAACTACCTTTGAAACTCATTTTTTCAGAAGTTTAAAAAATAAATAGTATCGTTTGAAAAGCATCCAAAAAGGTATTCTAAATCTGCTATTTTTAGGAATAGGATTTTCAGCATTGGCACAAAATGCCAAGTTGAGAGGGATTATTTTGGATGAAAATAACCAAGCGGTGTCTAATGTTTCGGTTTCAAATGGTGTATTCGTTTCACAGTCCAATGCCAATGGTTTTTATGAATTATCAATTCCTTCGAATAAAAAAGTCAATGTGGTATTTAAACACATTTCGTTTAAATCTACTTCTATTTTTTTGTTTTTGAAACCCAATGAAAGTCTTGAATTCAATCCCATTTTGAATTCGCGTCAAGAACAAATGAGCGAAGTAATAGTCACAGCTAAAAATAGTAAACGAATACAAGGAATTACATCGATAACTCCTGAGGTCTTACGGAAAATTCCAGGCGCTAATGCAGGTGTTGAGAATATTTTAAAAACTTTAGCAGGTGTTAATTCTAATAATGAATTGAGTACACAATATGCTGTTCGCGGCGGAAATTATGATGAGAATTTAGTGTATGTTAATGAAATTGAGGTCTATCGACCTTTTTTAATTCGGTCAGGACAGCAAGAAGGATTGAGTTTTACGAACACTGATTTGGTTCAAAATATTGATTTTGCCGCAGGAGGATTTCAAGCCAAATATGGTGATAAATTGTCGTCAGTGTTGGATATCACTTATCGGAAACCTACTGCATTTGGAGCCAATTTTGATGTGAATTTATTAGGAGGAAGTGTAGCATTTGATTTAGTTTCTAAAAATAAAAAATGGTCTGGAGTTTCTGGTGTTCGTTACCGAAATAATAGTCTTTTGGTTAAAAGTCAAGAAACACAAACCAATTACACACCTACATTTGCAGATATTCAAACCAATATTAATTATCAAGCTTCTGCCAAATGGCAGTGGAGCTTTTTAGGAAATATTTCGAAAAACAACTACCAATACCAGCCGTTGACGCGCCAAACTAATTTTGGAACCCTAGATCAACCTATGGCACTTGTTGTCTATTATGAAGGGCAAGAGAAAGATCAATATGCGACCTATTTTGGGGCTATAAAATCCACTTTTAGACCCAACGCTACAAGTGTGTTAAAATTTATTGGTTCCTTGTACCATACTACGGAGCAAGAATATTTTGATATTTTGGCACAATACCGTCTAGGAGAAGTCGATGCGAATGTTGCTTCTGAAACCTATGGTAAAGTATCGTATTCTCGTGGTGTCGGTTCGCAACTGAATCACGCTCGAAATAGTATCGATGCTTTAATTGCTAATATAGAATTAAAAGGCTTTCACGATTGGAAGAAACACCAATTGGATTGGGGAATTAAATATACTCGTGAATCCATTCGAGATCGAGTAGTGGAATGGGAAGTAATTGATTCGGCTGGATTTTCTATTCCGCCTCCTGTAGTTTTGCCTCAAAAAAACGAACCGTATGCACTATATACTGGACCATTAGTTCCGTATCAAAATGTGCGAGCTACTAATTTTACTACGATCAATAGAATTTCAGGTTTTGCTCAGTGGAATTCTAAAAGTACTGTTGGATCTACTTCCATTTGGTACAATGCTGGATTGCGTTTTCATAATTGGGAAGTTTTAGGTACTGACGAAAATGGAAAATCGCAACTAGTTTGGAGTCCACGCGCGCAAATTTCCATCCAACCCGATTGGGAAAAAGATATGGTGTTTCGAATTTCAGGAGGAGTATATTACCAACCTCCCTTTTATAGAGAATTGCGTGATGCTAGTGGAATGGTTCAACCGAACGTAAAAGCACAACAGTCTGTTCATTTGGTTTTGGCCAATGATTATAATTTTAAAATGTGGAATCGCCCGTTTAAATTGGTTTCTGAACTGTATTACAAATCCATGTCGGATGTTAATACCTATACAATTGATAATGTCCGAATTCGGTATGCAGCTACCAATTTGGCGAAAGCCTATGCGCAAGGATTAGATCTTCGACTTAATGGAGAATTTGTACCAGGAACCGAATCATGGTTCAGTTTTGGGTATTTAAAAACGGAAGAAAATAGTGAAAACAGAGGTTATATTGCTCGACCAACCGATCAGTTATTGAAATTTGGATTGCTGTTCCAAGACTATATGCCTGCTATTCCTAGTATGAAAGTATATTTAAATTTAGTATATAATACAGGGTTACCCGGAGGTTCACCTTCCTATGCGGATCCGTATATTTACCAAAATAGATTGCGTGATTACCGTCGTGCAGATGTTGGTTTTTCTAAAGTAATCCTAGAAAATAAGATAAATTCAATTAAAAATAATTGGTTTGGAAACTTTAAAGAAGCTACAATTGGAGTAGAGATTTTTAATCTGTTTAACAATCAAAATGCCATTACCAATACTTGGGTTCGCGATGTGTATTCCAAAAATCAATACGCTATTCCCAATTACATGACTACGCGTGTATTTAATATTAAACTGACAGCGAAGTTATAATTTAAATCAAGATGTCACTTTCTAAATCCGATTTTTCAATTCTAATATCAAAATCCAATTTAGATACCAATTCGATCACTAAATTTTTATACCAGTTTTCTGATTTAGGGTGAATGTAGATTTTATCTATCAATTGGTTGATGTCTACATTGATTTTAATTCCATCGTTGATAGTGATGTCAGTATCTGAAGTGTCAGATATAATACGGACTTCACGTTCGTATTGAAAACTTTTTCGCTTGAACAAAAAGGGGAAAAATAAATCATCAAAGGGAATGTATTCTTTTTTGTAATCAATATAATTGACTTGTCCAATGTATTGCTTAAGGTTTTTTTCGGGTACCAATGCTTTTTGCAATCGCCCGATTGTAGATTGAATAGCCAAACCTTCACTATTTTGAGTAAAAATTTGCCACATGGCAAACGATTCGTATTCGTTAATATGCCAACTGCTAATAGCTACTTTTTCGCGATGGGTTTTGTAGTAATTTAAAAATTCAGGATTATTAATGGCTAACTTTTTAATCTCTTCAAATGTAGGTTCGCTAAAAGTGCCTTCGTATTGATCTTCAAATTTATCAGAACGCGACATGAATAATTTTTGCGATAAAAGCAAATCCAAAAATTTAGATAAATCCAAGTATTTCCAAACTATAGTATTTGGATCTTCTGGGAGTTTAATATTTGGACTTGTTAAATACATAATTATTCTAATGATTGCATGCTTACTAGCTTATTATAAGTCCCATTCAAAGCAATTAATTCTTCATGGGTGCCTTGTTCTACAATTCGACCTTTTTGCATCACTACAATTTTATTGGCCTTTTGGATTGTAGATAAACGGTGAGCAATAACGATTGATGTTCTATTTTGCATCATGTTCTCTAAAGCGATTTGTACGAACTTTTCGCTTTCAGTATCTAATGCTGAGGTAGCTTCATCCAATATCATAATGGGTGGGTTTTTTAACACAGCACGCGCAATAGAAAGACGTTGTTTTTGACCACCAGATAATTTATTACCGCTGTCGCCAATATTGGTATGAATACCGTTGGGTAACTCATTTACAAATTCGTAGGCGTTAGCAATTTTGAGTGCCTCAATAATTTCTTCATCGGTAGCATTTTCTTTACCTAAAGCGATATTGGCTTTAATAGTATCATTGAATAAAATACTATCTTGAGTAACTAAACCTATTAAGCCTCGCAAGCAATGTATGTCTAATTTTTTAATGTCGGTACCATCAATTTGTATGGTCCCTTCATTCACATCATAGAATCGTGTCAATAAATTTGCTATTGTACTTTTACCACTACCTGATTGACCTACTAATGCCACTGTTTGACCTTTAATGACTTCCAGTGAAAAATCTTTCAATACATTATCATCTTTATATTTAAAGTTGATATTTGAAATTGTAATATTGGAATCAAATGTGTTTTTAGTTATGGCATTTGGATCATTAGGTATTGTGTTTTCAATTTCTAATACTTCAAAAACACGTTCTGCAGCAGCTAATCCATTCTTTACTGCATAGGATGCTTTAGAAATGTTTTTTGCTGGAGTTAAAATATTGTAAGCTAACAACATGTATACTAAAAAAAGTGATCCGTCTAGTGTTTTGTCTACTAAAACCAGATTCCCACCATACCAAAGCAAAGTAGCAATAGTTACAATACCCATAAATTCACTTAATGGTGACGCCAAATTATTTTTGTTACCAATTACATTTGCAATGGTAAAAAGTCTATTGATTGAATCGCCAAACATCGTTTTGAATAACCCTTCGGCATTGTAGCTTTTAATTACTTTAAGGCCGGATAAACTTTCTTCAACCAAAGAAATAAAATAGCCACTCTCTTCTTGAGCTCTTGTTGATTTTGCCTTTAAACTTTTGCCCACCTTTGAAATCACAAATCCAGATATGGGGATGAATAGAAAAACAAACAGGGTTAGGTTAACACTAATGTTTAGCATGGCAATTATTGTAAAAAGTATGGTTAGAGGCTCCTTAACAATTAGTTCAAGGATGGAGAAAAATGAATTTTGAACTTCATTCACATCACCCAACATTCGCGCCATCATATCTCCTTTTCTTTTTTCAGAATAATAAGGTATGGGTAATTCTATAATCTTGTCATACATTGTTTTTCGTAAATCACGTAACACGCCATTTTTAAGATGTGTGATATGATAAGATGCCAGAAAATTAAATAAATTCTTGAATAAAAATGTGATAATTACTAACACCACTGCCAGTAGTAATGCCGACTGTGGGCCATGGGTTTCATTTAAATGGGATATGTTATAGAAAAGCCATTCTTTACCATATTTCCCTATGTTTTCAATTCCGGTAAACACAGGAGCTTTGATTACAGCCTCACTTTTTTTAAATAATACTTCTAAAAGTGGGAATAGGGTAATCATTGAAAGTGTACTGAATAATGCATATAACACATTATAAACAATATTCAATATAATGTTAGTCTTATAGGGTTTGGTATAAGGTAGTAATTTAATTAAGTTTTTTTCCATTAATTCAATTGCATTGCTGCGATTATATTTTTAATTTTTTGATCTAATTCGGCCTCTACTGCTTTAAAATTTTCGACTTTGTCCAAAGTTGTATTTACACTAAAATAAAATTTTATTTTTGGTTCAGTTCCGCTAGGGCGTGCACAAATTTTAGATCCGTCTTCTAGATAGTAGATTAACACATTTGATTTTGGAATAGCTATTGGCTCAATTTCGTTGGTGATTCGGTTCAATGAAGTCGAATTTTGATAATCATCGATGCATACAACACGTTGTCCATTGATTTCTTCCACCGGGTTTTCACGCAAGTCAATCATCATTTGGTTGATTTCGGCCAGACCGTCAATTCCTTTTTTGGTCAACGAAATCAAATGTTCTTTGTAGCATCCAAAATCAACATATAAATTCAATAACTCTTGGTACAATGAACTTCCAGAGGCTTTTGCCAAAGCGGCAATTTCAGATACCAAAAGCGAAGCGCCTACTGCATCTTTGTCACGTACTGCGTCGCCTACCATGTATCCAAAACTTTCTTCTCCACCACCAATGAATTTTTGGTCAGGAAAATCTTTAATCATCTTAGCAATCCATTTGAAACCAGTCAAGCCTACTTTACATTCAATGCTATAAGCTGATGCTAATTCAAGCATCATAGGAGTAGAAACAATAGTAGATCCTATAAACTCAGTACCTGTAATTTTATCAGCACGTTTCCATTGCTCTAGTAAAAATGCTGTCATGATAATCATTGTCTGATTACCATTCAATAATATCATTTTGCCATCGTTATCTCTGACAGCTACACCTAATCGATCTGAATCGGGGTCAGTTCCAATAACGATATCCGCATTTATTTGTTCTGCTAATTCCATCGCCATTGCCAATGCTTCAGGTTCTTCCGGGTTGGGTGATTTTACGGTTGGGAAATCGCCATTAGGTTCTGCTTGTTCTTTGACTATATGTACTTGGTTGTATCCAGCTTGTGCTAAAACGGTTGGAATCGATTTAATCGATGTACCGTGAAGTGAAGTGTATACAATTTTTAGGTTTTCTTTTGCTGCGGTTGGAGTAGTTTTAAAACTAGCATTGTCAATAGTAGATTGATGAAAAGCAGCATCCACTTCTTCGTCAATATATTGAATCAAACTCTCATTGGCTTCAAATTTAATTTCGTCATAGTGTAAGGCTTCAATCTGCTGAATGATCTCGCCGTCTTGAGGTGGCACTAATTGTCCTCCATCTTGCCAATATACTTTATACCCGTTATATTCAGGTGGATTATGAGAAGCTGTTAATACAATTCCTGCGTGACAGTTCAAGTGTTTTACTGCAAATGATAATTCGGGAGTAGTGCGCAATTCTGAAAACAAGAACACTTGAATTCCATTGGCAGAAAATACATCAGCAACTATTTTAGCTAACGTATCGCTATTATGGCGGCAGTCATAAGCAATAGCAACGCGAAGGTTTTCGCCCGGAAATACTTTTTTCAAATAGTTAGACAATCCCTGCGTGTTTTTTCCTAAAGTATATTTGTTAATACGATTAGTCCCAACTCCCATAACACCGCGCATTCCGCCTGTTCCAAATTCTAAATTTTTATAAAAACTTTCTTCTAACTCTTTGGGAGCCGAAGTCATCATCTCTCGAATTGTATTTTGAGTTGCTGAGTCAAAATTAGGCGAAAGCCATTCGTTTACTTTGTCTAAAATAGTTTGTTTGATTTCCATTTTTACTTATTTGGTATAACCAATCTTTATTCGTTCTTGTTGTATTTGATGTTGTTTAGCATCCATCAAATGATTTAATACTTTGTATATATCAGGACCTGAGCCTTAAGGCAAACAGGTGTTGCAAACTGTTGCTCAATTTTCGTCACTCTTTTTGTCAGTTCTTCATATGTTAGTGCAAACTTTAGAAGCGAAACAAAACTTCGCATGATGATAATTTTAATTTCAATAGCTCTTTCGTTATTTAGAACACTGGAGAGCTTAGCAATACCTTGTTCTGTAAAATCGAAGGAAATCTATTGAGATTTCTTCGAACAGCTTGTTTTACTATTCTTGTTTACGTATTGTACAATTCGGCTACATTAAAATCGTGTAGTACTTTATGACTTCTGATTTCGATAATTTTTTGGGTAATGATTTGGGAGTTGGGCATTCAATACAAATTAGTTTTTAATTCAGTTCATTAGCAATTTTATACCGTTCTTCATTGTTTTTGGTACGAAGGATTATTTCGCCTAAAAACCCAGCTAGGAATAATTGCGAACCAATAATCATTGAGGTTAGTGCTATGTAAAATAGTGGATTATTTGTTACCAATATAGTGTCATAACCAGAGTACAAACGGAATAGTTTGACACCAATGATTAATCCTGTCGATAAAAAACCTATGATAAACATCAATACGCCTACTGCTCCAAAAAAGTGCATCGGGCGTTTTCCATAACGGGATAAAAACCAAATGGTAATTAAATCTAAAAATCCGTTAATGAATCGGCTCATGCCAAATTTAGATTCGCCGTATTTTCTGGCTTGGTGTTGTACTACTTTTTCGCCAATTTTGTTAAAACCAGCATTTTTAGCTAAAACGGGAATGTAACGGTGCATTTCTCCCGAAACTTCTACGTTCTTCACCACCACGTTTTTGTATGCCTTTAAACCACAATTGAAATCATTTAGGTAAACCCCCGATGTTTTTCGTGCAGCCCAATTGAATAATTTTGAAGGCAAATTTTTAGCAACTACGGAATCGTATCTTTTCTTTTTCCATCCTGATACTAAGTCATAGTTTCCATTGGTAATCATGTCATACAATCCAGGGATTTCTTCTGGACTATCTTGTAAGTCAGCATCCATAGTAATAATAACATCCCCTTTTGCTTTGGCAAAACCTGCATGTAAAGCTTGTGACTTGCCATAGTTTTTCATAAAACGAATACCTTTTACGTTTTCATTTACTTGAGCAAATTGCTCAATCAAATGCCAGGAATTATCTGAACTGCCATCGTCAAGAAAGATAATTTCGTAGCTGTAGTTATTGGTTTGCATCACTTCGACAATCCAAGTGTACAATTCGTTCAATGATTCCTCTTCGTTCAGAAGCGGGATAAGTATAGATAGATTCATGTAGTGTTATTCTTGGGACTTACTTTTAAAAAATGCAGCCATTATTAATCCGATTATGGAACTGAAAACTATGCTAAAAACGGACCCTTTTAATAATTCAACAACTGAATAAGGATTGTTTTCTTGCATTTTTGCAATCATTTCATTGATGGCTGCTGCAGGAGAATTGAATTTTTGCATCATCGCCACTGCATTTTTTATTGTAATTTCCTTTAAAGTATCTTGTAATGAAGGATCAATAACGTTGAAAAGTAAAATATTAAACAGAGTTCCAATTACTGTTCCAACTACTGCAGATATGAAATAGGTTGTGAAAGCATCTTTAAAAACAAAAATGCCATTCATTTCTTTTTTAGTTTTAGTGAGTAAAACAACACTTATGATTAAATAAATGACCATACTAACAACCCCAATCCACCATGAAACAAATAGATTTAAATCAATGGCATAGATAGTAGATGTTATAAGTGCAGATACAATACCAGACAATACCCCAAACGTTAGTCCGTTCTTTTTAATAGTTTCATTTATCATGATGTAGAATATTAAATTAATCCACAAATATAGCAATTCCTACATTATTTGTAGCGAAAAACTTGATTTTGCTTTGTATAAAAAAAGTAAGACAAAGATTTGATTATTAAAAAATAAGTGTAAATTTGCAAACTCAAAATAATATTGTAAAAACAAAAAGTTATAATTGGTTTATACCTTTTCTGTTAGAAGAAAAGCTTCAAAGCACGATTATAATTGAAACTAATAAAAAAGATTTAAGATGAAAAAAGGTGTACACCCAGAGAATTACAGATTAGTTGCTTTTAAAGACATGTCAAATGACGACGTTTTTATTACTAAATCTACTGCAGAAACAAAAGAAACTATCACAGTTGATGGTGTAGAATATCCAGTTGTAAAAATGGAGATTTCTAGAACTTCTCACCCTTTTTACACAGGTAAATCTAAATTGATTGATACTGCAGGTCGTATTGATAAATTCAAAACTAAATACGCGAAACACGTTAAATAATAATAACTCGTTTCATATTATACGAAGCCTCACAATTTGTGAGGCTTTTTTTATATAAAACTTTGTAACTTTGAACCTTTATAACTTTGTAATTTTTCAAAATGAATTATATCCTTTTTGACGGTCCAGCTCGAAACGCACTTTTACCATTTACTTTTACACGTCCAGTAGCCGATATTCTAATTGGAATTTTGACTATCCGTCAAAAATGGGAAGCTTATTTGGGATCTACCACAACTACTTTGACAGAAGAATACCTTTCAGAAAAATTTCCGATGGTAGAAATGGAGCAAAATATTATGATTAATGCGTCATTTTTGCCTAATCCTACTTTGGTTGAAATGATACAAAATTTAGAATCCAATCAAGCCATTTTTAATGGAGATGAGGTTGTTGCTTTTTTTACAAATGAAGAGCAAGATGAAGTAGATTTTGATACCTATGAAATACTTGAATTTACTAATGACTGCTTGACTGTTGAACATACTTGGGATATTTTTGCTAAGAACGATGCTGCAATTCGGGCTGACTTTAAGTTGTTGACTCAGGATAGAAAATCACAACCGATTCCCAAATCTGTAAATGTTATAGCTTCAGAGAATATTTTCATAGAAGAAGGCGCACAATTAGCTTTTGTTACTTTAAACGCATCAACAGGGCCTATTTATATTGGTAAAAATACCGAAATTATGGAAGGGTCTGTGATACGTGGACCTTTTGCTTTGTGCGAAGGGGCAGGGGTAAAATTAGCTTCAAAAGTGTATGGTGCAACTACTGTTGGACCCTATTCTAAAATTGGGGGTGAGGTGAATAATTCGGTACTATTTGCTTATTCCAATAAAGGACATGATGGATTTCTAGGTAATTCAGTATTGGGTGAATGGTGTAATATTGGTGCTGATAGCAACAATTCCAATCTGAAAAACAATTACGAAGAAGTGAAATTATGGAGCTATGAAACCGAGGGCTTTGCTAAAACTGGATTGCAGTTTTGTGGTTTGATGATGGGAGACCATAGTAAGTGCGGAATCAATACCATGTTCAATACCGGAACAGTGGTGGGGGTGAGTGCTAATATTTTTGGCAGTGGTTTCCCTCGTAATTTTGTACCAAGTTTTTCTTGGGGTGGAGCTGCAGGATTTACAACCTATGTTACGAACAAAGCATTTGCGACTGCAAAACTAGTTATGAGTCGTAGAAATGTGGAGTTTGACGAAAAAGAGCAAGCTATTTTAGAGCACGTCTTTGAGGAAACTAAGAAGTGGCGAAAAGAATAAACTTTTTATAGAACCAAAAAAAACTCGCATTTTACAATGCGAGTTTTTTTTTATTTAGTTTGTATTAAATTTTCTTTGAGTTTAATTTCTTTCATTCTTTTATCGTCCGGATTTTTACGATAAAGTACAATATCATTTTCATTGTATCCTGTGATTAAACTTAGTTTGGTAATTATTGCGTTTAAAGTAATTTCTCTTCGCTTTGTTGTACTTGAATAATTTTCGGATAATTCAACTTGTTCAAATAAGACGTTAAGAGAATTGAGCGGAATGTAATCCGATTGATTTTGAATTAAATGTAATATGATTTTTAATTCATTGGCATCAAAAGCATCAATTGGTTTGCCTTTAAACTGTAATTCTTTCGAGTTGTTGTCGTAGAGAATACTATTGTGTTGTTTTATGGTGTTTTTTATTTTTGTTTTATATAATAGGTAAAAAACAAGTATTGCTATTGCAAAGAAAATAAAAGAATATATCCATTTTTCATAAGGATTACTAATGAAAGTTTCCGTTTGAATTGGATTAACCAAAATGGATTTTAGGTTTAAACGAATTACCTTTTTTTTAGCAGTTGTAGTTAAAAAATGAAGGACTACTAGTTCATCTGTTTTTTCATCAAAATAAAAAGATTTCACGTTGATCACAGAGGGTAAAATATATTTTTTTATAGAATTAGTTGCAAGATCGATTTCTAATAATTTATTGTCGGCTTCTTTGCTAATTAAATAGGTTTTATTGTGACTCTCAAAATTGAAATAACAATTTTTTGTATTTAATTTAGAATTAAAAACCCCTTCCTTATTCCATGTCATGGTTTTGAGGTTTAATTTCCAAACGATATTGTCAGAGGGAATTTGTCCAAAATAAAAATCATCGGGGTTTTCACTTAATCCTCCAAAAACATATAGATTATCCCCAATTAAAATTCGATTCGCATCGCGTCGTAACGAAGGAAATTCACTTCCGAAGGTTTGAACGGCCATCCATTCTTTTGACTTAAAAATATATTTAGTTAATATGTTTTTGAAGGTAAATAAACCATAGCCACCAAAATAATAGATTTCATCTTTATACACAAAAGTGGATGCAGCAAACTGATTTTGGTGCATAAATGAATTGTCAATTCGCACAATGGAGTCATTACGCCATTCTAAAACAGGGCCGCAACCATTATGAGTGAAATAATTTTTACCCTTAATAATGAAAGCATTATAGCGAGATATGATATCTGGGTATTCTGTATGCTTTAATTTTTGAAATTGATTCGGAGTGTTTTTGTAAAAAACAGAGTCATTCTCAATGACAATTGCTTGCTTGGTTTTAGCATCTTGAAAGAGAAAAGTTTCGCCAATGTATTTGTCTTTTTGCGAAAATCCTTGAAGAGAAATATGTAATATAAAAAAGAATATGAAAATTTGGATCCGGTTCATAAATTTAGAATTGGTTCAATATTTTCTAAAAATACTATTTTTATTACAAATCACAAAGCAGGAGCATTGTCAGGCATGATATTTCTTCTAATTTCACTAATCAGACTAATATAGTCATATTTAAGTTTCTTAGGAATATGTCTTTCTATTACAACATTGTTTTTTAATACAATTTGAAGACGATAACTTTTAAAATCTAATGTATTAATGACAAAAAAATTGATGATATAGATAAAGGCAGAAAAAATGGATAATTCCAAGTTTAAATAGCGCATACAAATTAGTGTGAAAATAAAATAACTTATCAAGAAAAGTTTTAAAACTGCTTGATGATGTTTGATTTGTAAATGAACTTTAGCTACATCTGCAAATGGTATTTGCTGATTAGAATTTGATTTAGGATTTAAAATAATGCCATTATTGCCGATGCTAATTAAGTTGGTAGTTTCTTTTGAAATCATAACAAGTAATTTAATGTCTGCTAATTCAAATCGATAGTATATCGTTTTCAGTATAACATTGTAAAATTCCTCTAAAGTTGCTAATCATTATGAAAAATTGCACGAAACAATATTTTCTACTATTTATAAAACCTAACTATTTGGTAATCAGGTTTTATAAAAATAAAAAATTATTATTTATATGGTTTTTATTGTATTTTTTATTTATTTTTTTGACAACCAGAAATACAATTATTGGCTTTCGTGTGTTTATTTTGGGAAAGCGAATACTAATTCTTCTATAATACACTTTAATCAACAAGGGATTTGGATTATATTTGCGCCTTTAAAAATGGAGGTTGAAATAACAATCTTCCCAATAAATAAATTCTCAACCTAATGATTACAGTTAACGATATTTCGGTGCAATTTGGCGGAACTACACTTTTTAGTGACGTTTCATTTGCTATTAATGAAAATGATAAAATTGCCCTTATGGGTAAAAATGGAGCAGGAAAATCAACGCTTTTAAAGATAATAGCAGGGCAAAGTAAGCCATCTACAGGTTCGATTTCGGCACCAAAAGAAGCGGTTGTGGCCTATTTACCACAACATTTATTAACTACTGACGGTGCGACTGTTTTAGAGGAAACGTCTAAGGCGTTTGGTGAAATTTTCAAAATGAAAGCGGAGATCGACGCAGTAAATGAGCAATTGACCGTGAGAACTGATTATGAAAGTGATGAGTATATGAAGTTGATTGAGCGTGTTTCGGATTTAAGTGAGAAATACTATGCTATTGAAGAGGTTAATTATGAAGCCGAAGTAGAGAAGATATTAATTGGTTTAGGATTTGTTCGTGATGATTTTTCACGTCAAACTTCAGAGTTTTCTGGTGGTTGGAGAATGCGAATTGAATTAGCTAAAATTTTATTGCAAAAACCGGATTTGATTTTGCTTGATGAGCCAACAAATCATATGGATATCGAAAGTATCCAATGGTTAGAAGATTTCTTAATTAATCAAGCTAAAGCAGTAGTGGTGATTTCGCACGATAGAGCGTTTGTAGATAACATTACTAATCGAACTATAGAAGTAACCATGGGACGTATTTATGATTATAAAGCTAAATATTCTCATTATCTTGAATTGCGAAAAGACCGTCGTATGCACCAACAAAAAGCCTACGATGAACAACAAAAAATGATTGCTGATAATAGAGCGTTCATCGATCGTTTTAAAGGAACGTTTTCTAAGACCGATGCGGTACAATCGCGTGTGAAAATGTTGGAAAAATTGGAAATCGTACAGGTAGACGAAGTAGATACATCAGCTTTGAAATTGAAGTTTCCACCAGCGGCTCGTTCAGGTCAATATCCGGTAATTGTTAAAGAGTTGTCCAAATCGTATGGCGATCATGTGGTTTTCAAAGAGGCTAATTTGGTTATCGAACGTGGACAAAAAGTGGCTTTTGTTGGAAAAAATGGTGAAGGTAAGTCGACCATGATTAAAGCGATCATGAAAGAAATTGGTATTGATAGCGGAAGTGTGGAAATTGGTCACAATGCCCAAATTGGTTACTTTGCTCAAAATCAAGCCGCTTTATTAGATGGAAATGCCTCTATATTCGAAACTATTGATGATATAGCTGTGGGTGATGTAAGAACTAAGATCAAAGATATTTTAGGTGCATTTATGTTTCATGGTGATGATGTAACCAAGAAAGTAAAAGTACTGTCTGGGGGAGAAAAAACGCGTTTGGCAATGATTAAATTGTTGTTGGAACCTGTTAACTTATTGATCCTGGATGAACCTTCCAATCACTTGGACATGAAAACCAAAGACATTATCAAAGATGCTTTAAAAGATTTTGACGGAACACTAATTTTAGTATCACACGACCGTGATTTCTTAGACGGCCTAGCTACTAAAGTATTTGAATTTGGAAACAAAAGAGTGGTTGAGCATTTCGAAGATATCGCTGGTTTCTTGGCCCACAAAAAAATGGAGAGTTTGCGTGAAATCGAGAAGTAGTTTTTGTTGTAACTCAGCTTCTTTGTGCTGTTTGAATCGATTCTTCTAAATAATATCCTTATTTTTACCCTAAAGTAATGGATTTTCGATAATGGATACCAACAAGATTTCGGTGTATTGTATGCCTGGATTAGCGGCTAGTTCGCAAATATTTGAGCGAATCAGCTTGCCGGAATCGCTTTTTGAAGTACATTTTTTGGAATGGGAACTACCTTTTGGTGAGGAATCTTTAAAGTCCTATGCCCAACGAATGGCCGAAAAAATTACAGCACCTAATCCAGTTTTGATTGGCGTTTCTTTTGGTGGGATTTTGGTGCAAGAAATGGCGGCCTTTTTGAATCCGCTGAAAGTTATAATTATTTCCAGTGTGAAATCGAATCAAGAATTTCCACGGCGAATGAAAATTGCCAAAACTACTAAAGCCTATAAATTAATTCCAACTTCTATTTTTTCGAATGTGGAAAAGTTAAGTGCTTTTTCTTTTGGTAAAGCTATTGCACAGCGATTGAAATTGTATGAAAGGTATCTGTCGGTTCGCGATGTTCATTATTTGGATTGGGCTATAGAACGCATTCTTTTATGGGATCGAGCTCAAATTGACCCGAATGTGATTCATATTCACGGTGATGCTGATGAGGTTTTTCCTGTAGCGTATATTAAAGAATGTATAGTAATAAAAGGAGGTACCCACGTAATGATTTTAAGTAAATACAAATGGCTTAACGAAAACTTACCTTCGATTATTGAAGGGACTTTTGCGGTAAGTAATACAAGATAAAATATATAAAATGATAAAAAGAAATACCACTATTCGTAAATCGATCTTGTTAATTGGAATAGTCCTAATTAGCAGTTTATTTATTTTTGCTTCTAAGTTAGCATTGCCTTCCAATTGGGTTGCGCAATTTAATCCTAATTATTTTCCGGCCAAAATTGATTTTGCTGGAGAAGCTGTGCCATTGCAAATTGCCGATGTGCAAGAGCGATTGGATAGAGAATTATTGGTAAACAAACACTTAAATGCCTCTACATTATTAATCTTGAAAAGAGCGCGTCGCGCTTTTGCTGTGATTGAGCCTATTTTAAAGAAAAACGGAATTCCAGACGATTTTAAATACGTTGCAGTAATTGAAAGTGGTTTGGTTAACGTAGTTTCTCCAGCTGGAGCGAGAGGGATTTGGCAATTTATGCCAGATACTGCTAAAGAAATTGGTTTAGAAGTCAATGAAAATATTGACGAGCGCTATCATTTAGAGAAAGCTACTGAGGCGGCTTGTACCTATTTTTTGAAAGCCAAAGAGAAATTGGGCAATTGGACTTTAGTGGCTGCAGCGTATAACGCAGGTGGAACAGGAATCAAAAAGCAGTTGGATAGTCAGAAAGTATCCAACTATTATGATTTATTGTTGAATGAAGAAACATCGCGTTATGTTTTTCGCATTTTAGCCTTGAAACAAATTATGCAAAATCCGGAGCAATATGGTTTTCCAATAACTGTGGAGGAGCAATATAAAATTGTAGCGACTAAGAAAATTGCTATTGACAGTTCGGTAACCGACTTAGCTAATCTAGCGATGCAACAAGGGATTAATTATAAAATATTGAAAATTCACAATCCGTGGTTGCGCACTACCAAGATGGTGAATCCTTCGAATAAAAAATACCATTTAGAAATTCCTTTGGAAGGATATTAAAAAAAAGAGGCGATGTTAATCGCCTCTTTTTTTGTCTTATATTTTTTTCATTTGCTCTTTCATCATGCTAATTTGATCTTTCAACATGTTTTGCTTGTCGAGCTTTTTAGCTTCATTTAAAAGCGATGTAGCTTCTAATTTTCTTCTTCTAGACATAGCTATTCCTGCGAGGTTTAATTTGGCTACAGCCAAATCCATATCCATTGACAATCCTAATTCAATGGCTTTTTTGAAAAATTTCTCGGATTGATTGATGTTAGTTTGCGATAACATAATGCCATGTAGGTAATTGAAATATCCTTGTTGTTTTTGAACCAAAGCCCCTTCTGGGTTGTTGATTTTGTCTAACCATTTTTTAGCGCCTTCAAAATCTTGTTTTCTTAGCTTTAAGAAAGCCAGTAAGATGAATTCGTTTTTGAAATATAAAAAAACAGGAATAGCACTCACTAATAAAAGGAAGATTCCATTTCCGATGTTGCTTTCAGTAAATTGCCAAATGCCAGTAGCGACAATAAGTCCGGCAAGAATAAGTTTGATATTTTTATGAAACATAATAGTATTGAATTTATGTTTGCAAAGATAGTAAAAGGAATTAAAAATATTTTTATAAAACTACTTGCTAGAAAAAAAAGTCTTTGTATATTTGCACTCGGTTTTAGAATAACGGTTATTCAAAAACTAAAAGA
>JAGOAF010000045.1 GCA_017984035.1 Flavobacterium sp. | reverse complement strand
TTTACCACCATCAAAAAATCGCCCGTAGACAACTCACTTTCTCGGTCTAAAATACGCGTTCTGATTTGTTCATTGTATTGGTTGGCTCTTTTATTCGACCTTACAATAAAAGCAGTATCTTCAATACTATAATTGCTATACGCAGATTGAATAGCATCTTGAATATCATACCCGTCAGTCAAACGAATAATATCTTTAAATCGTTTTACATCAAATTGAAATTCGTTAACAAAACTATCTTTCAATAATTCCCGAAGTTCAGTAGCATTAAATAAAATACCCGAGCTTTCCTCCTGGCGCATTACCTCGTCTAATTCTATGGACTCAATTTCTTTGTCGTAATGCAAAGCTAAAGAATGCGTATCCAGAGCAGGGCTTATATCTAAATTGACTGGTGGTAACTGAGCAGTATCGCCCAAGAGAATCATTTTGCAATTGGTTCCAGAATACACGTAAGAAATCAAATCGTCTAATAAAGAGCCGTTTTCATAAAGCTTAGAATCCGAATTAGCGTCCGAAATCATCGAAGCTTCATCGACAATGAAAATGGTATTTTTATGTTTGTTGGGTTGCAATGTAAAGGAAACACCACCTCCTGAAGACTTTTTGGGAAAATAGATCTTTTTGTGAATGGTAAATGCCGGTTTGTTAGAATAATTGGCAATTACCTTAGCAGCACGACCCGTTGGTGCAAGCAATACATATTTTTTATTGATCTCAAATAAATTATTGACAATCGTAGATATAACTGTTGTCTTTCCAGTTCCTGCATACCCTTTCAATACAAAAATGGTATTGTTTTGCATTTCAGTCAAGAAAACAGCAATCTGTTGCAAAAAAATATCCTGTTTATAAGTGGGCTCAAACGGAAATTTTTTCTTTAAAAGACTATAAAACAAAGAGGAATTCATTGCAATTAATTTGACTGCAAAGTAAACAATTACAATGACAAAAATCAATTTCAAATCCAATAATCAAGGATAAATTAAAACTGATGATTCCTAAATTGGTTTGATTTATTTATTGGTTTTTGAAATTGCCATTGAAGTTGATTTTTCGTATGTTTGCATCGTTGAAACAAAACCTATGAATACCAATATCACAGAAAAGAGCTATAAAAAACTGTCGATTCAAGTAGCCTTGAATGGTCTCTCTTTTTGTTGTTTTGACACCTTAAATAACACCATTACTTCGTTTAATGAAGTCCGTTTTGATACGTTTCATAAAGCAACTAAAACTGAGGATTTATTTGCCGATGCTTTTAGTGATTATTCTGAATTAAGAGATTCGTATGACGAGATTCTGATCATTCACAATAACAATCTTTCTACATTTGTTCCTGAGCCATTGTTTGACGAAAACTTTTTAGGAAGCTATTTGCAGTACAACACTAAAGTTTTTGAAACTGATTTTTTTGCATTTGACGAAATTGCCAATTGCCAAATGAATACGGTCTACATTCCTTATGTGAATATTAACAATTTTTTTATTGACCAGTTTGGCACTTTCGACTACAAACATGCCAATACTATTTTAGTTTCTAAATTATTAATAGCCTCTAAAAACAATCCTGACAAAAAAATGTTTGTGCATATTAATTCGGAGCATTTTGAAATTATTGTAGTACAAAATCAAAAACTATTGTTGTTCAATTCGTTTGAGTATGCTAGTCCCGAAGATTTCTTGTATTACATTTTGTTTACAGCGGAACAGTTAGGTATGAATCCAGAAGAATTTCCTTTAGAATTGATTGGAAAAATCGATATGAAAAGTGAGTACTACCAATTGGCATATAACTATATTCGTAATGTATCATTATTAGATGTGAGTGATTTGCAGGCTAAAAATAATTTTTCAGAAGCAGAAAATAGAACCCACTTTATACTTTTTAATTCATGAGAATTATTTCTGGCAAATACAAAGGCCGACGCATTTTTCCTCCCAAAAACCTTCCCGTACGCCCCACAACCGATATGAGTAAAGAAGCCTTATTCAATGTATTGAATAATCATTTTAGCTTTGAGGGACTTAAGGTGTTGGACTTATTCTCAGGTACTGGAAACATAAGTTTTGAATTTGCTTCAAGAGGTAGTTCGCCAATAACTTCTGTTGATGGTGATTTTGGTTGTGTGAAATTTATCAAACAAATTGCCGCAGAATTTGATTTTAATATTGCAGCTACCAAAAGTGATGTGTTTGCTTTTCTCGAAAAAAATAAAACGACTTACGATATTATTTTTGCTGATCCTCCCTACGGATTGGATCAAAAAACATTTGAAAAAGTAGTGACTCTAGTTTTTGAGAGAGGACTTTTAGAAGAAGAAGGGATGTTGATTGTTGAGCATTCCAAATACACTAAAATGGAACATTTACCACATTTTTCTTTTCAGAAAAGTTATGGAGGTTCTTTCTTTAGTTTCTTTGAGATTGTAACTTCAGAGGACGAAGTATAGTTTTCCTAACTAATAAAAAAAGCAGACCTATAAGCCGGATTCTGTCTCCGTAAACGGAGCCTTATCATTTATCTAGATCTCACATTACTGTAAGACTCAAGCTATCTACCCTTCAACAACGGACGAGAAGCCCTTAAATGCTGATATACTTGATATTTCACCGCATAGAGTTTACCTGGTTTCACTACAGCATTACCTGTACATACTTTCTGTTGCACTTGTCCTAATCCGATTGCTCGAACCGACGGGTGTTACCCGCTATGCTTCTCTGTGGTGTCCGGACTTTCCTCCCTCCTAATAAATCAGGACGGCGATAAGGCGGTCTGCGAGGCAAATTTACAACATAATTTATGGTAATTCATAATTGATTTATAAGTCCATAAAATAATCCAAAAAAAGACATTTCAATTTTGTTAGTAAATTGGGGATAAGTCGTTCCGATTTGAAGTTTGAGCTATTGCATTTTGAGAATTCATATCCTATATTTGCTATCTAATAGGTTTTCAATGGAACAATTCATAGTATCGGCTCGCAAATACCGTCCGCAAACATTTAAAGATGTTGTGGGGCAAAAAGCCATTACCAATACCTTGTTGAATGCCATAGAAAACAATCACTTGGCTTCTGCTCTTTTGTTCACTGGGCCTCGTGGTGTAGGTAAGACGACTTGTGCGCGAATTTTGGCACGAAAAATTAATCAGCCTGGTTACGATGATCCAAATGAAGATTTTGCTTTCAATGTCTTTGAATTGGATGCTGCTTCTAACAACTCGGTAGACGATATTCGAAACTTGATTGACCAAGTGCGTATACCTCCTCAAACAGGACAATACAAAGTATATATCATTGATGAGGTACATATGTTGTCTTCAGCCGCTTTTAATGCTTTTTTGAAAACATTAGAAGAACCGCCTAAACATGCCATTTTCATTTTGGCCACAACAGAAAAGCATAAAATTATTCCAACGATTTTATCGCGTTGTCAAATATTTGATTTTAAAAGAATTACTGTTAAAGATGCTAAAGAACATTTAGCTGAAGTTGCTACAAGTCAAGGGGTACAATTTGAAGACGATGCCTTGCATATTATTGCTCAAAAAGCTGATGGTGCTATGCGAGATGCTTTGTCCATTTTTGACCGAGTAGTTTCATTTTGCGGTACCAATTTGACTCGTCAAGCGGTAACTGAGAATTTGAATGTATTGGATTATGAAACGTATATCAATGTAACCGAATTGATATTGGAAAACAAAATTCCAGAGTTATTGGTCGCATTTAATGAAATTCTATCCAAAGGTTTTGATGCACATCATTTTGTTGCTGGATTGGCGTCGCACTTTAGAGACCTTTTGGTATCCAAAAACCCTGCTACTTTATCTCTTTTGGAAGTAGGAGAACAAGCGCAGCAAATGTATGGTATGCAAGCACAAAAATGTGATGCTAATTTCTTATTGAAAGGGATTGAAATTGCGAATGATTGTGATTTGAAATACAAAGTCAGTCAAAATCAACGACTCCTTGTTGAACTTTGCTTAATGCAATTGGCCTCCATCACATTCGATGGAGAAAAAAAAAAGTTGAACAATTTATAATTCCGCCTACTTATTTTAAAAATTCTGGTTATTCTATAGTTGAAGTCGCTAAAAGTGTCAATAACGTAGTAGAAACTGTTACTCCTATTTCTGAAAACAATACATTTATTACTCCCGAAATTAAAGAAGAAATAATTGCTGTTAAGGAAGTTCCAAAACTCGAAATTAAACCAATCGTTGAGGTGCCAAAACCTATTATTTTAAACGAATCTGAAGCGAAGGTATCTGCACTTTCATTATCCAGTATTCGTGCTAAAAAAGTAATAGAAGAAAACTCAAAAACGATTATAAAAGAAGTTGATCATATGCCAACTGAACCATTTACGGAAACAGAAATGTTACTGCAATGGAATAAGTATGCACAACGTTTGGGAGATAAAGGTTATAAAATCATGGAATCCTTATTGCTGATCAATGATCCTGTTTTAGAAGGAACCCATATTACTATTGAATTACCTAACGAGGGTTCTAAATTGGATTTTGAAAGTGAAAAATTAGGACTGTTAGGGTATTTAAAAGGACACTTGCACAATCACGATATTACAATTGAAGTAATTGTAAATGAAAGCTTTGAAAGCAAACGAAGCTTCAATGATCAAGATCGTTACAATCGTTTGCATCAACTCAATCCGAATATTGAATTATTAAAAACAACATTCGGTTTAGATATAACTTAAAAAAAAATCTAAATTTTACCGAAGTACATGGCTTTGACAATTCCGTCAGCTAATCCAATTTTAGGAACATAAATGTTTCTGGCACCACTCCATTTCATAGCATTCAAATAAATTCGAGTAGCAGGTATAATTACATCCGCACGATCTGAATTCAGACCTAATTCTGAAATTCGTTGCTCATACGTAAGTGAATTCAAAAAGGCATATTGAGAATTCATGTAAATATAAGACAGTGGTTTGTCTTGTGACTTAGCTGACATTTTAAACAACTTATTGATATTTCCTCCAGATCCAATTAAGGTTACCTCGTCATACTCTTCGGTATTAGTACGAATCCATTTTTCAATTTCCTCCCAAACAACGTCATGCACCATATTGTTTAATAAACGAACCGTTCCCGCTTTAAAAGAGCGAGAAACAATCATCTTACCATCAGAAAATAAAGTAAATTCGGTACTACCGCCACCTACATCAACAAAAAGGTATGTTTTTTCTGTTTTAATCAAACTATGTAAATCACTAGAAGCAATTATAGCAGCTTCTTTTTTACCATCAATAATTTCAATTTTTATTCCGGTTTTCTTTTTTATGATATCTGTAACTTCTTTACCGTTATAAGCTTCGCGCATTGCTGAAGTTGCAAAGGCTTTATAATGCTCCACTTTGTGGACTTTCATTAAAAGATGGAATGCTTTCATTGCATCACACATACGATCAATATTTTCCTCGGAGATTGCTCCTACCGTAAAGGCATCTTGTCCTAAACGAATAGGAACACGAACTAAGGAGCTTTTATTGAATTGCGTTTCCTTGTCATCTTGTTCTACAATATTAGCAATAAGCAATCGCATGGCATTGGAACCAATATCGATAGCGGCGTATTTTTTTATATTTAGCATTAAATCAAATCTAGATAAATTAGTTGAAGACAAGAGAATTTAGTTAGACTCCCCTCCATTTAACATGTTTTTATAATAATTATAAGTTTCCAATTGCGCTCTAAAAATAGGCTTATTACCTCTTTGACGGTATTTGTTATCCAATAAATGCGAATGCAATCTGGCTTTAACATTACCTTGCCAACCTAAATCAAAATTGTCAATCAACTCTCTTTTAATATCTTCATCGTAAATAGGACAGGTTACTTCTACCCTTCCATCTAAATTTCGTGTCATCATATCGGCTGAAGATATATAAACTTCTGGATCGCCTGCATTACCAAAAATATAAATTCGGGAATGTTCCAAATAATTATCCACAATACTTATCGCTTCAATATTCTCACTCATGCCAGGAATACCCGGAATCAAAGAACAAATACCTCTAACTTCCAATTTAATATTGACACCCGCATTGCTCGCTTCATACAATTTGTCTATCATTTCAATATCAGACAAACTATTCATTTTTAACTTCATATAGGTAGTTCTACCTTCTTTAGCATGAGTAATCTCTCTGTTAATCAGCTTATTAAACTTATTTCTAGTGAAATGTGGTGATGTAATTATATGTTGATAATTGTAAATACGATAATTAATTTCAAAAAATTCAAAAACTTTAGAAACGTCTTTTAGTATTTTTTGGTGTGCTGTAAACAAGGTGACATCAGTATATACTTTTGCAGTAGATTCATTAAAGTTTCCAGTAGAAATGATACCATAGCGATGAATTTTGTTGCCTTCTTGTCTTTCGATAACACAAATTTTACTGTGCACTTTAAGGCCTTTCACTCCAAAAATCAATTCAATACCTTCCATTTGCATTTGCTCTGAATAAAAGATATTACTCGCTTCATCAAAACGCGCTTGCAATTCGATTTGAACGGTTACTTTTTTTCCATTTTTAGCGGCATTAATTAACGAACTGATAATTTGAGAATTTTTCGCTAATCGGTAGAGGGTAATTTTAATGGAGGTTACTGCTGGATCCAATGCGGCTTCTCGCAAAAACTTAATCACATAGGAATAGGATTGATAGGGTGCGCTCACCAAATAATCTTTGGCTGCAATTTTCTTCATAATATTTTCATCCAAACTCAAGCCCGGCAATGGCAAAGGTGGATTTGTTTTGTACAATAAGTCAAATCTCCCCAGGTTTGGAAAATCCATATAGTCTCTTCTATTATGGTATTTCCCTCCGGGTATGATACTATCGGTAGCATCAATTTTCATATTGGTTAAGAAAAAATCTAAGGTGTCTTTATCAATATTTTGATCATAAATAAATCGTACCGGCTCGCCAATTCTACGATCTTTTACACTTGATGCAATTTTTTCCAACATACTTTTACTCAAGTCACTATCAATATCCAATTGCGCATCTCGTGTAATTTTAATCATGTGCGCATCGACGCTTTCATAATCAAAAATGTCAAAAATTTTGTTGAGATTTAAACGAATAACATCGTCCAGCATAATCACGTATTGCTTCTCACCCTCTGGAGGCAAAACCACAAAACGGTTAATTGTCTTTGGAATTTCAATTACGGCATATAGAATTTCTTTAGAACTTTTTTTCGCAGGTTCTTTAGAACTTTTCTTCAATAACGAACGGAAAGTAAATGCACTCTTTTCTATTTCTTCCGTTAAACCATTGATTACTAATTTAACTGCCAAATAACCCGAAGTATCTTTTAATACCGGAAAATGATCCAAATCATTTAAGATAATCGTAACCAATTCTGGACTCACTTTTTGTACAAAAAAATCTTTTAAATACAATTCTTGTGATGGAGTTACATCGTTCTCATCAATAGTGAAAATGTTTTCTTTTTCTAATCGAGCCTCAATATCATTCAATATCTCTAAACTCTCCGCTTGTTGATTAATTACAATCTCAGTAATATCATGTAATAATTGACTGGATGATATTCCGTTAAAATATTTTTCTCCCGAAATCCCTGATAAAGTCAATCTTCGAATGGCAGCAAAACGAACTCTGAAAAATTCATCTAAATTATTTGAAAAAATTCCCAAAAAACGCATTCTGTCTAATAAGGGAACCGTCACATCACCTGCTTCTTGTAGCACTCGGGCATTAAATGCCAACCAACTCTTCTCTCTATCAATATATTTTTGTTGCAACACCTGAATTATTTTAAATCTTTAGGAAATATAGTTTTTACAATCGTACCTTTTTTAATGCAATCCCATTGGTCTTCTCCAAATCGAATGGAAACAAAACCAGCTGTAGGAACATTTGGCAGAACGTAATCTCCAAATTTATTAACAAAATTTGTAATAGCCTCATTATGGCCGAAAAGAATAACAGTTTCGTAAAGATTATTGCACGATTTAATAACTTTTTCCAATTGAGATTCTTCAAAAGTGTATAAATCCTCTTTGTAAATTATATTCTCAATTGGAAAGGATATGTTTTGTGCAAAAATCAGCGCCGTTTCTGAGGCTCTTTTTGCCACACTACTCCAGAGCAAAAATGTTTTAGGAATATAATTTGAAATAGCTGAAGAAACCAAATGAGCGTCAACTATTCCTCTTTGAGATAAAGGCCTGTCAACATCTTGTAGTGGAGTTTCCCAACTGGATTTGGCGTGTCTAACTAAGATTACATTTTTCAAAATAGCGTGAGAATTAAAAGTAACAACGATTATTTTCTAACCGCAAGAATTTCTTTACTCCACAATTTACGAAAATAAGATACACTAATTACAATTACTATCGCTAATAATAACCTTAAACCCAATACAAACTTATGGTGATAAACGATCTATTTTCCATGAATAATCAGACTGTGCTTGGTATCGAATTCGATCATGAAGCCTATTAGGTCGCCCCTGCCAAAACTCTACTTCAAGTGGCGTTACTAAAAATCCGCCCCAATGTTCTGGTCTAGGAATTATCATCCCTTCAAAATTAGCTTCTAATTGTTTCAAGTTTTCTTCTAAAAAGTCTCTTGAAGGCACAACTTCGGATTGATTCGAAACGATAGCACCTAACTTACTTCCATCAGGTCTTGAAGCAAAATAATCATCTGAAATAACTTCTGCTGTTTTTTGAGCGATTCCTTTGATAATCACTTGACGTTCCATGCTATGCCAAAAGAAGGACAAACAAACATGAGGATTAGCAGTGATTGCTTTTCCTTTTTCGGAATTATAATTGGTGTAAAAAACAAATCCTTCTTCATTGAATTTCTTTAACAAAACGACTCTTGATTTTGGAAAACCATCCAAACCAATTGTAGCAACAGTCATAGCGTTTACTTCATCGGTACCTCCAAAATCTTCTACTTCATGAAACCAACGATTAAACAAATTAATGGGGTCCTCAGGAATTGAAGATTCTAATAATTCACTTTTGTCATACGTTTTTCTGTAATCGCTTAAATCTTTCATACGAATTTATATTTTTTACAATTCAAAGGTTTTTCCATCATCAGCCAAAAGCACATCTGGAAAAATAGTTTCCGCTTCTTTCTTAAATAAAGCGATACTTTCATATCGAGTTGAATAATGCCCTAAAATTAACTGTTTTGCATTGGCTTTCAAAGCAATTCGTGCTGCTTGTTTTGCTGTGGAATGCAAAGTTTTATTGGCTAAACCTTCTTCTGAGTCTAAAAAAGTCGCTTCGTGATACAAAACATCCACGTTCTCAATAATTGGAAGAATTGCTTCATGATAAACGGTATCAGAACAAAAAGCATAACTTTTAGGTTGAATTGGGTCAAAAGTCAATATTGAATTGGGAATAATTCTCCCATCTTCTAAAGGAATGTCTTTTCCATTTTTAATTTTTTGGTAATAACAGCTTTCAATTTCATGATTCAGTATAGAATCCATATTCAACTTGCGCTCACCCACTTTTTCTTGGAACAAAAAACCATTAGTATACACTCGATGTTTTAAAGGTATGGTTGTAACCACCACTTTATCATCCTCAAAAATAGTCTCACTTTTCTCTGATTCTAATTCATGAAAATACAAATCGTAATTGGTCCAAGAATTAGACAATCGTAATTGTAACAAAATGATTTCTTTGATTCCTTTCGGACCATAGATGTGTAAATCGGTAGTTCTCCCCAACAAACTAAACGTAGAAATTAAACCAATCAATCCAAAAAAATGATCTCCATGCAAATGGGATATAAAGACCTGATTGATTTTAGAAAATTTAATCTTGTTTTTTCGAAGCTGTACTTGAGTTCCTTCGCCACAATCAATCAAAAACATTCGGTTTTTAATCTCCAATACTTGAGAAGTCGGATTGGTAATCGTTCGTGGTGTAGCGGCATAACAGCCAAGGATGGTTAGTTTCATTAAAATCCTAAATCACGTTCTATTTCTTCCATTTCAATAATATCGTGTGCTTCCAAATTAGATGGAACCACAACTAATTGAGCAGGAACAGCATTAAAATCAACCCCTGCTACAACTACAACAAAAGATTTTTTTAGTTTTTTATGTTGTTTGGCTAAAGGCAATAGTAATTTTAAATCTTCAAGTGTTATCGATTTATTATGAGACAAATCAATAATTAAATTGTGTGAGTCAAAAGAAGTATTGGATTGCGACACTTTATTCAAAAATGAAGTAAAATCTCCTTGAGTATCTTTAATAGTAATCGTGTGTCCTTTTTGATCTACTTTCATAAATGGAAATTAATACTGTAAACAGTTATTTAGTATAATAAACAAGTTTAAAAAAACTATTGAATTTTAGAAGCTAAAAGATAGATCACCGCCATTCGAATAGCCACTCCATTTTCCACTTGATCTAAGATAACCGATTGTTGTGAGTCGGCAACATCGCTTGTAATTTCAACTCCACGATTGATTGGTCCCGGGTGCATAATTACAATTTCTTTATTCAGTGAATTCAATAGGTTTTTATCCACACCATATTGTTGAGCATATTCTCTAGTGGATGGAAAATAATTGACATCCATACGTTCATTTTGTACTCGTAACATATTAGCTACATCGCACCATTCTAATGCCTTACGTATATTAGGCTCTACTGTTACTCCAAGTGATTCAATGTATTTTGGAATTAAGGTTTTGGGACCGCATACTTTGACTTCGGCTCCTTGCATTTGCAAAGCATAAATATTAGATAAGGCTACACGAGAGTGTAATATATCCCCAAC
>JAGOAF010000044.1 GCA_017984035.1 Flavobacterium sp. | reverse complement strand
AAATAAAAACGGTTATTACACATGACCTGCTTGTTTTGTAAATAATTACGGTGCAAATATTAGCATTTATTTCAACTCATCCAAGAAAAACCAATGGTTTTATACAACAAAAACGAAATTCTTTGTTAAACCTACTATTATTTAACTATTGATTAAATAAACGTTTATTTACACCCTGTTTTTTAAGAATTTGAAAATTGTACCAAAATTCAAATCGGCTGAAACAACAACTAATTGCTTTTTCTGTTTACTTTTGTACCAAATACAAAGCAATGTCAATAGCAATTCAGAACATATCTAAAAGTTACGGAACACAAAAAGCATTAGACTCCATTTCATTTTCCATCAACAAAGGAGAAATTGTGGGTTTTCTTGGTCCCAACGGAGCTGGAAAATCGACTTTGATGAAAATTTTGACTACCTATTTAACTGCTGACGAAGGCAATGCCAAAGTCAATGGTTTTGATGTGAGTTTGCAACAAAAAGACGTCCAGCTTTCTATTGGCTATTTACCGGAACACAATCCGTTGTATTTGGATTTGTACGTTCGTGAATATTTAGCATTCAATGCTGATGTCTATAAAGTAGCCAATTCCCGAATTGAAGAAGTGATTCAATTGACTGGACTAACTTCCGAAAGCCACAAAAAAATTGGTCAATTGTCCAAAGGGTATCGCCAACGAGTGGGTTTAGCCAATGCCTTGTTGCACAACCCTGACGTCTTGATTTTGGACGAACCTACCACCGGTTTGGATCCCAATCAATTAGTAGAGATACGAAATGTGATTAAAAATGCAGGCAAAGACAAGACTGTTTTCCTTTCTACGCACATCATGCAAGAAGTGGAAGCGATTTGCGACCGTGTCATTATAATTGACAAAGGAAAAATTGTAGCCGATAAACAATTAGAAAAACTCATTAGCGAGTCAGCTACCCAAATCATTGAAGTGGAGTTTGACCAAAAAGTGAGCGAAACCCAAATAGCTACTATTGAAAACATTCATTTGTACACCACTACTAATGGTACCAATTGGGAATTGACTTTTACTACAGATAAAGATATGCGTCCTGTAGTATTTGATTTTGCAACCGCCAACGGATTGAAAACATTACAACTCAACCAAAAAAATAAAAATCTAGAAACGGTGTTTAGAGAAGTTACTAAATAAAAAATCCAGTCTTTAGAGACTGGATTTTATTTATATACTAGTTTCTATTAAAAAACCTTACTGGCTATTTGTCGGATGTTTTCAGATTTACCCATCGAATAATAATGCAAAAACGGTACTCCTGCCGCTTTTAATTCTAACGACTGTTGGATAGCCCACTCCACTCCTACTTGTCTAATATCAGCTGGCGTTTTACATTTTTCCACTGCATTGATTAAATCTTCTGGTAAGTCAATTCTAAAGATTTGAGGCAGGATTTGCAAATGTCTGTGAACCGCTATTGGTTTAATGCCTGGAATAATTGGAACATTGATTCCAATCTCTCTTGCTTTGGCCACAAATTCAAAGAATTTAGCATTGTCAAAAAACATTTGGGTAACCACATAATCAGCACCGGCATCTACTTTTTCTTTCAATCGTTTTAAATCAGACGTTAACGACGGCGACTCCAAATGCTTTTCTGGATAGCCCGCTACTCCAATACAAAAATCGGATTTATGTTCAATATCCTTCAAGCCGTGTAAATAATTCCCTTGATTCAATTGGTGAATTTGACTTACTAAATCGGCTGCATAATGGTTTCCTCCTTCTTTTGGAATAAACGACTGCTCGTCTTTCATGGCGTCGCCACGCAAGGCCATGACATTATCAATGCCAAGATAATGACAGTCTACCAAAAGGTATTCCGTTTCTTCTTTAGTAAAGCCACCGCAAAGTACGTGAGGCACGGTGTCTACGTGGTATTTATGTTTTATAGAAGCACAAATTCCTAAAGTTCCCGGACGCATTCTAGTTAATTTTTTTTCCAATAAACCGTTGCCTTTGTTGACATAAATATACTCCTCGCGCGAAGTGGTTACATCGATAAAAGGCGGTTTGAATTCCATTAACGGATCTATATTGTCATATAATTCCTGAATACTTGTTCCTTTAGTAGGCGGGACAATTTCAAATGAGAATAAAGTTTCTCCTTTGGCTGCTGCTATATGGTCTGTTACTTTCATAGTATCGGTTGTCGGTTGTCAGTTGTTAGTTGAAATTAAATTCTATCAACCAACAACTATTTTTAGTCTGCAATATTAGGAGCCAACCATTTTTGTGCTTGCTCCATGGTGGTGTTTCTTCGTTTCGAATAATCTTCTACTTGGTCTTGTTTGATTTTACCCAAACCAAAATATTTACTTTCTGGATTGGCAAAATAATAACCCGACACTGATGAAGCTGGCCACATGGCCATACTTTCGGTCAAAGTTACACCTATTTTTTGTTCAACATCTAATAGTTTCCAAATCGTTGGTTTTTCTAAATGGTCTGGACAAGCCGGATATCCTGGTGCCGGACGAATTCCTTTGTAGTTTTCAGCAATTAAATCTTGATTTGATAAATTCTCATCAGAAGCATAACCCCAGATTTCTTTACGAACTTGCAAATGCAAATATTCTGCAAAGGCTTCTGCCAAACGATCGCCTAAGGCTTTCACCAAAATCGAATTGTAATCGTCTAAGTCTTTTTCAAATGCTTTGGCTTTTTCTTCTACTCCAAAACCAGTTGTTACACAAAAACAACCCATATAATCTTGAATTGCTGAATCTTTTGGCGCAATAAAATCGGCTAAAGCAATATTAGGTGCACCAGCCGTTTTAGCACTCTGTTGTCTCAAGGTCAAAAACTTTTCAACTCCACTAGAAGTGACTAGCTCAATATCGTCATCATTTATAGTATTGGCAGGAAAAATACCTAAAATACCTTTAGCGGTCAACCAATTTTCTTTAATTAACTGATGTAACATTTTTTGCGCATCGGCGAATAAAGATGTGGCTTGTTCGCCAACTACCTCATCCGTTAAAATTGCCGGGTATTTACCATACAATTCCCAAGAATTGAAAAACGGAGTCCAATCAATATAATCGACTAAATCAGTAATCGCGACATCCACGGTTTTTGTTCCAATGAAATTCGGTTTTGTTGGCGTGTATTTACTCCAATCCAATTTTAATTTATTGGCTCTTGCCTGTTCAATCGTTAAGAAATTTTTATCTCTACTACGATTCAAATAGCCTTCGCGAAGTGCATCATATTCAGTACGAATGTCTTGAGTGTATTTTTCATTGGTGTCCGAATTCAATAAGTTTCCGGCAACAGTTACTGCTCTTGAAGCATCGTTCACGTGTACAACAGTCGCTTTGTATTGAGGTGCAATTTTCACAGCGGTATGCGCACGAGATGTTGTTGCTCCTCCAATCATAATTGGAATTTGAACATTGATTTTGTCCAATTCTTTAGCCAAATACACCATTTCGTCAAGCGAAGGTGTAATCAACCCACTCAATCCAATAATGTCTACATTGTGCTCGATAGCTGCCGCGATAATTTTCTCTGGCGCTACCATTACACCTAAATCAACTATTTCGTAATTATTACATGCCAAAACAACGGAAACAATATTTTTTCCAATATCGTGAACGTCACCTTTTACGGTAGCCATCAATACTTTTCCAGCACTTGAAGAAGCCGAGCCGTCTTTTGCAGCTTCAATAAATGGTAATAAATAGGCAACCGCTTTTTTCATTACACGTGCCGATTTTACCACCTGTGGCAAAAACATTTTTCCGCTTCCGAATAAATCGCCTACAACATTCATTCCTGCCATCAAATTGATTTCGATGACTTCAATGGGTTTCGAAGCCGCTTGTCTTGCTTCTTCTACATCTATTTCTATAAATTCGTCAATTCCTTTTACTAAGGAATGCGTTAATCGTTCTTGAATTGTTCCTGAACGCCATTCTGCAATCGCTTTTTCATTGGCTTTGAAATCGCCTTTGAAACTTTCTGCCAAATCCAATAAACGCTCAGTAGCATCTTCTCTTCTGTTTAACAAAACGTCTTCTACATGCTCTAACAAAACCGGATCAATTTCGTCGTAAATCTCTAACATTTCAGGATTCACGATTCCCATTGTCATTCCGTTTTTGATGGCGTGGTATAAAAATGCTGAGTGCATGGCCTCACGCACTTTATCATTTCCTCTAAAAGAAAAAGACACATTACTAACACCGCCTGAAATATGGGCATACGGCAAGTTTTCTCTAATCCATTTTGTCGCACGGAAAAAGTCCAAAGCATTTAATTTATGCTCTTCCATTCCGGTAGCTACTGGAAAAATATTCGGGTCGAAAATAATGTCTTGAGCAGGAAAGCCTACTTTATCGACTAAAACATCGTAACTTCTTTTACAAATTTCGATACGTCGCTCGTAATTATCGGCTTGACCTTTTTCGTCAAATGCCATAACGATTACGGCAGCACCATATCGTTTGATTTTTTTGGCGTATTCAATGAACTTTTCTTCGCCTTCTTTTAGCGAAATAGAATTCACCACTCCTTTTCCTTGAATCACTTTTAATCCTGCTTCGATGATTTCCCACTTCGAGCTATCAATCATTACAGGAACACGAGAAATATCAGGTTCAGCAGCAATTAAGTTTAAGAATTTGGTCATGGCATACACCCCGTCCAACATTCCTTCATCCATGTTGACATCGATGATTTGTGCGCCACCTTCTACCTGATTTCTTGCAATATCTAAAGCTTCTTCGTATTGTTCTTCTTTGATTAATCGAAGGAATTTTCTGGAACCAGTTACATTCGTTCTTTCCCCCACATTCACAAAATTAGTTTCTGGGGTAATAATTAATGGCTCTAGTCCGGATAATTGTAAATATTTCGTTTCGTGTGTACTCATATCGTATAAAAACCTATCGGTTTTGAAAACCTTCGTGGTTTAGTTTAATTCAACAGTTCTCGGTTTAAACTCTCTCGCTACATCGGCTATTGCCTTGATGTGTTCTGGAGTTGTCCCGCAACAACCTCCAATGATATTAATTAAATTATCTTGCAAATACTCTCTAATCAATGCTTGCATTTCTTCGGGAGTTTGATCGTAATGCCCAAAAGCATTAGGCAAACCTGCATTAGGGTGAGCCGAAATATTCAATTGCGTATTCATCGATAACCGTTTCAAATACGGTTTCAACTGATCAGCACCTAAAGCGCAGTTGAATCCGACACTCAATAACGGAATGTGAGAAATTGAAATTAGGAAAGCCTCTACTGTTTGTCCCGAAAGTGTTCTTCCTGAAGCATCGGTAATGGTTCCTGAAACCATGACTGGCATGTCTATTTTACGTTCTTCTTTTACTTCTTCGATGGCAAAAAGAGCGGCTTTGGCATTCAATGTATCAAAAATGGTTTCCACTAACAGCACATCGCAACCGCCATCAATTAAAGCTTCAACTTGTTGCTTGTACGCCACGCGCAAATCGTCAAAAGTAACCGCGCGATAGCCTGGATCGTTTACGTCTGGTGACATGGAAGCCGTTCTGTTGGTTGGTCCAATTGAACCGGCTACAAATCGAGAACGATCAGTAAATTCATCGGCTACTTCACGGGCAATTTTAGCCGATTGGTAATTCAACTCGTATACTAAATCTTCCAAATGATAATCGGCCATACCGATAGTCGTTCCAGAAAAGGTATTGGTTTCTACAATATCGGCACCCGCTTGAAAATACAAACGGTGCACTTGTTTCACTGCTTCGGGTTGTGTGATCGAAAGTAAATCGTTGTTTCCTTTTAACGGATGTGGAAAATCTTTGAAGCGTTCGCCACGAAAATCTTCTTCGGAGAAATTGTTACGTTGCAACATGGTTCCCATAGCGCCATCTAGGACTAAGATTCTTTCTTTAATGGCTTGTTGAATTTTTGACATATTTTTTATTTTGGCCCAAAAGGCACTTCATCAAACTGTTTTGTTGTTTATTTCTTGGCAAAAAAATACTAATCTGCCCCATAGCCCTGATGGAAGCGGCATCCTTTTATTCTGGGTTTCAGAATAAAAGATAAAGCGCACAGCAGGAAAAATCTTGGCAAAAATACGCCATTTCTTTGCTTTAAAAAAATATTACCTACGTTCCTTTTAAAATTTTGGAAATGGAGCAGTTGCCAACAAACAAAAAGCGCTAGAACTCGAAAGTAATAGCGCTTTGTATTGAGATGAAAAAGCTATTAAATAATGGCTTTTACTACTGCTTTTGGCGCTTCTTTTCGAGTTCCGTCAAAACCATCTACTCCTGAAACGGTAGTGTATTTTAACACATAACGTTTTCCGGGATTAATAATTTGGTAAGCAGCCTGACACATTAAAGTCGCTTCGTGGAAACCACAAAGAATCAATTTTAATTTACCAGGATACGTATTGACGTCACCAATGGCAAAAATTCCAGGAATGTTCGTTTGGTAATCCAAAGAGTTGTTTACTTTGATAGCATTTTTTTCGATTTCCAATCCCCAATCGGCGATGGGACCTAATTTTGGTGTCAAACCAAAAAGCGGAATAAAGTAATCTGTTTCAATCGATCTTTGCACTCCGTCTTCGTCAAGCACAATCGATTCAACGTGGTTTGTTCCATTTACACCTACTACTTCGGCAGGAGTAATCATTCGGATTTTACCTTCGTTTTTCAACTCTTGTACTTTTTCTACTGAATCTAAAGCGCCTCTAAATTCGTTTCTTCTGTGAATCAAAGTAACCTCTGAAGCAACATCAGTCAAGAAAATACTCCAATCTAAAGCAGAGTCTCCACCACCTGCAATTACGACTCTTTTATTTCTGAATTCTTCTGGATTTTTGATGAAGTATTTTACCCCTTTATCTTCGTAAAATTCGATATTTTCAATTAACGGCTTGCGAGGCTCAAAACTTCCTAAACCACCTGCAATCGCAACTACTGGTGTGTGGAATTGTGTTCCAGCATTTGAAGTAACAATGAAGGTTCCATCCTCTTGTTTTACAATAGTTTCAGCGCGCTCTCCAAGTGTAAATCCTGGTTCAAATTGTTTGATTTGCTCCATCAAATTATCGACTAAATCGCCTGCTAATACTTCCGGGAAACCTGGAATATCGTAGATTGGTTTTTTAGGATATAATTCGGAAAGCTGTCCGCCAGGTTGAGGCAAAGCATCTAGAACGTGACATTTTAATTTTAATAATCCCGCTTCGAATACGGCAAATAAACCTGTTGGGCCTGCTCCAATTATAAGTATGTCTGTTTTAATCATTATATTATATTCTTTATTTATCTTCTTTTATTTTATGCAAATGAACGAATGATTTTAGTTTCTAAAGGTAACATTTATCACTTTTTCAACACATCCGTTATTTCTTATTTTTCAATGATTCAGTAATTTCATTCATCTTTTGCACTTTTTCCTCAAAATTACCTTTGAGTGTTTTGCGGTATTCGTTCAAATTTTCAACCATGGTGTTGATGTCGTCCGGAATAATTTCTTCGAAAAACTCTCGCAATCGCTTGGCTGTTGTAGGCGATTTACCGTTGGTCGAAATGGCTATTTTCACATTTCCTTTGGTGACAATACCACCCAAATAATAATCACACAACTGAGGTGTATCGGCGATATTGCAAATCAAATGACGCTTGCGACACAAATCAAATACTTTTTTATTCACTTTCAAATCATCGGTACATGCAATTACCATATGGCGTTTGCGAAGCATCCAACGATTGAATTTTTTTGCCGTCAGCTTTACCGAAGGATGTTGGGCAACTAAGGCTTCCAATTCAGGAAGAAATCGTGGCGCTACTACCTCAACATTAGCGTTCGGACTAGATTTCAACATAAAAGACAACTTTTCTAAACCGACGTTTCCGCCACCCACAATCAACACATTCAATTGCTGTAGTTTTAAAAATACCGGATATAGTTCGTTTCTTTCTTCCATACTTCTTTTTGGCCTACGCCAAAGGAATTCTTTTTATCTTTTTTCTATCAAATAGTCGTGATAGAAATCTTTTAGTTTATTGCTTTCTCTCACTACTTCGCCAATAACAATAATAGCTGGCGAACTTAATTTCTTTGCTGCTACTACTTGCTGTATTGTATCAATAGTTCCTACTCCTATTTTTTCTTTTGGTGTCGTTCCGTTTTGAATAATGGCAATCGGACTGGCACCTTTCGATTCGTTTTGGAACAAACTCACAATTTGAGCCAATTTACTCATTCCCATCAAAATCACAACTGTGGCAGATGACTGTGCTGCCAAAGCTACATCAGTAGACAAATTTCTATCCGAAGTAGTTCCTGTAATTACCCAAAAACTTTCTGAGACCCCTCGCTTGGTCAACGAAATTCCTTGATAAGCTGGCACGGCCACGGAAGAAGAAATTCCGGGTACTACTGCTGTAGGAATTCCGAAACTTTCTACAAAATCAATTTCTTCGCTTCCACGACCAAAAATAAAGGGATCGCCACCTTTCAATCGCACTACATGTCCATAAGTCAAAGCATTGTCCACAATCAATTGATTGATTTCATCTTGCGAATAGGCGTGACATCCTTTTCTTTTCCCCACAAAAATCTTGATGGATTTTTTTGGTGCATAGGTCAAAATTTCTTCATTGGCTAAGGCATCGTACAAAACCACCTGAGCTTCCGCTAAAGCATTGGCTCCTTTGATTGTTAGCAAGTCTGGATCGCCTGGACCAGCTCCTACTAAAGTTACTTTGGGTTGTATTGGTTTATGCATTAGCTAAATCTTTTTCTCTATATTCTTCAATCGTTGCGAAGAATGCTGTTGCTTGTTCTAAATAGTGTTTTGCAAACGCTTCCGATGGTTCATTTTCTTTAATTTGGTACACCAACTCTTTAAAAGTAGTGGCTAATGAAATTAAATTAGTCTCCACAAAAACCGTATCAAACAAATCAATGATTCCTGCGTGGTGGTTTGTTTTTTGCTTTTCAGCTAGCAATAAGGCTTTGGCTGCATTGACAAATCCTGCATAGGTTAAGTAAATCGAATCTGACCATTTTTGATCGTTCAATGCTTCTTGAGAGAAAGTCAATTTATCTTTGGCTTCTACCAATAAGGTAGCTACTAAATCAATTACTACTCCCGCACATTCCCCTACACCTACTGCTTTTACATAGTTATCTGCATTTCCCCAATCCACAAAATCGGCTTCTGTTAAATTGGTTACATCGGCTAAAGGTTTCAAAAATTCGTAAAAATATTTTTCGCCTTTGGCATCATAATAATTTAAGAATGATAGTCCATTCGCATTGGCTTGAAAATCATTTAAGATCAAACGCAAGGCTTCAGGTCCTCTACGACTTGGAATTTTAATTACTTTATCTGAAAAACGACCTTGGCCATTTCCTAAGTTACCACCTCCCAACAAAACTTGAAGGGCTGGTGCTACTAATTTTCCAGAGTTGATAGACATTCCTTGGAAACCAATTTCTGCCATATTGTGTTGTCCACAAGCATTCATACAACCACTAATTTTAATCGTGATTTCTTGATTGTTGCTGAATTGTGGGTATTCTGTTGCTAAAACGCGTTCTAATTCTACGGCGATTCCAGTACTACTGGCAATTCCTAAATTACAGGTATCAGTACCTGGACAGGCCGTAACATCATTGATGGTGTTGTACCCTAAAGTAACAAAATCTAACTTAGCTAATTCTTGGTAAAAGAACGGTAAGTTTTCAACTTTAATGTTGCGAATCAAAATGTCTTGACGTAACGTAAAACGCAATTCATTGGCACCATAATTTTTAATCAAATGAGCCAAAGCTCTTGCTTTATCTGTATAAAAATCGCCTAACGCTACTTTGATTCCAATAGCTACATAACCCGCTTGTTTTTGTGCAATTACATTCGATTTTTTCCATGCTTCATAAGCAGCTACATCTTCGATAGTTACTTTTGGAACTTCCAAAGCTGGCGCAGGAATTGGACCGTCAAAAGCTGTAGTGTCAATTTCCACTGTTTGGTAAGACAAGGCTTTTTTCTCTTCTTCGACTAATCGTAAGAATTCGTCTCTACCAATTTCTTTGATCAAGAATTTCATACGAGCTTTCAAACGTTTAGCTCTTTCGCCATAACGATCAAAAATACGCAAGACACCTTCTGTCATCGGAATGATTTGGTTGACCGGAACAAATTCAGAAAGCAATTCGGCATGACTGGGTTGCGAACCTAATCCGCCACCTAACATCACTTTAAATCCGCGTTCTCCATTGACGATTTTTGGAATGAATCCTAAATCGTGCAAGTAACTCAAAGCCGTATCTTTATCAGAAGACGAAAAGGACATTTTGAATTTACGCCCCATTTCTTGACATACCGGATTTCTTAAGAAAAACTGAAACAAAGCATGTGCATATGGCGAAACATCAAATGGTTCTTCCGGATCGATTCCAGCGTTTTCACTGGCTGTAATATTTCGAACCGTATTTCCACAAGCTTCTCGAAGAGTAATATCATCTTTTTCCAAATTAGCCCAAAGCTCCGGAGTTCTATCCAAGCTTACGTAGTGAATTTGAATGTCCTGACGCGTAGTAATATGCAAGCGACCTGTAGAATATTCGTCAGACACTTTAGTAATACGTACTAATTGTTCGCTACTCACTTTACCAAAAGGCAATTTGATACGAATCATTTGTACCCCTTCTTGACGCTGACCATAGACACCTCTAGCCAATCGAAGACTACGAAAACGTTCGTCATCAATTTTTCCTTCTTTGAATAATCGAATTTTTCTTTCTAAATCGATGATGTCTTTTTGGACAATCGGATTTTCTATTTCGGTTCTAAAAC
>JAGOAF010000009.1 GCA_017984035.1 Flavobacterium sp. | reverse complement strand
CTATTACTCAACTTAAATATGTACTAGCAGTAGCTGAATACAAAAATTTTACGCTAGCTGCAGACAAATGTTTTGTAACTCAACCTACTTTGAGTATGCAAATTCAAAAAATTGAAGAGGAACTTAACATCCAAATATTTGATCGCACCAAAAAACCTATACAATTGACCGATATAGGTCAAAAAATTGTAACGCAAGCGAAAAGTATTGTTAATGAAGCAGATCGAATTCAAGATATTGTGGAACAACAAAAAGGATTTATAGGGGGTGAATTTAGATTAGGCATTATCCCTACAATTATGCCTACTTTGCTTCCAATGTTTTTGAATAATTTTATCAAAAAATATCCTAAAGTTAAACTCATTATTGAAGAGTTAAACACTGCTGAAATAATTACAAAACTCAACAATGGTCATTTGGATGCGGCTATTGCCGCTACTCCTTTACAAGAAGAAAAAATTAAAGAAATTGTTCTCTATTATGAACCATTTATGGCCTACATTCCTGAAGGTCATCAAAATTACCAAAAAAAGGAAATTGAAGTAGCTGATTTGAATTTAGACGAAATTCTATTATTGCAAGACGGACATTGTTTTAGAGACGGTATCCTTAATTTATGTAGAAATAATACTAGAAATGAAATCAATCATTTTCAATTAGAAAGCGGCAGTTTTGAAACCCTAATTAAGTTAGCCAATGAAGGGCTTGGAACTACTCTGCTACCCTATTTACATACTTTGGACTTAAAGGATTCAGATAAAAATAAATTACGCCATTTTAAAGAACCGAAACCGGCTCGGGAGGTCAGTTTAATTTATCCAAAAAGTGAACTAAAAATACATATTATTGACGCCTTACGAAATACTATCTCCGGAGTAATTAAAGGAGCCATTGCATTTCAAAATGTTGAAATTATTAGCCCGTTACACAAAAAATAAAAAAAAGGAACCAAATTGGTTCCTTTTTTTTATGAATTAATAACTACCAAACAAAGCTTCAATTCTGGTTTTCCATTGGTAAATCTATACAACCATTTTTTTAATTGTTCCATTTCGTGGGGCAGTAAAGTTTTAATTGCTTTTTGTAATTCTTTGTAAAAAAGGGCAGGATCAAAACTGACTCTTTCTAGAATAGATTTGGTGTAGTCAAGCATTACTTTTGTCATAATGAATTCAATTTTGGGTTAAACTTTCATTTTTCGTTGTATAAAATTACATCAATAGTAAATGACATAGCGCTATTTTAACGAAGATTTAAGTAATTTATTTTATTCCCTAAATTTTATTTAATCAATTGCTTTACTTGCTCGAAACATTTCTCTTTTACCTGGTGGGCCAGGTAATTTCTCAACGGTAAATCCAACCTCAATCATACTTCGCTTAACTACGCCACGGGCAGCGTAAGTAACTAATTTTCCGCCAGGTCGTAGCGCATCATACATCTTTTTAAAAATTGCTGTACTCCACAATTCGGGTTGAACTCTATACCCAAAAGCATCAAAATATATTAGATCAAATTGTTCTTTATCATCTATTTCATCAAAAAACAGCTTTCTTTTGGTCAAATTAAATTTAGCATTCAATGCAAATTTTTCGTCCCATTGACTCTCGTGCATTTTTTCGAAAACTACTTTTTGAGATGTCGCATTTAACTCATCTACATAATTCATAGCAAGCACCTCAGAAGCACTTACAGGATAAGCTTCCACTCCAACATAATTAACCTGCTGATTCAAATGTTGCGATTCTAAAAAAGTGATAAAGGCATTCAAACCTGTTCCAAAACCGATCTCTAAAATAGAAATCGATTGATTGGAAAATAACGAAAGTCCATGGTCTATAAATACATGTTTTGCTTCTTGAATTGCACCGTGTTTTGAATGGTAACATTCATCCCATTCTTTAAGATGAATTGTTGTTGAGCCATCAAGAGTTTGAATAATTTCTCTTTCCAATGAATAGGTATTGATATTAATACTATTTATGCCATTATATAATCTGTCCAAAATTAGTTAAAACAAAAACGTTTCATTCGAAAAAAAATGATATTTTTTATGTAATTCCCATAAATCGAGCCTAATTGTATGATTATTTTTAAATATAAATAAATCTCAGTCAAAAGCTGTAATTAATACTATTTTGATAAGTTTTTTAGCGTTTTTTATTTAATTTTGTAAACATTAAAAAATAAAATCACACATCATATCTGATACGTATATTCTTATTACGTATCTTTTAAAATAATTACTTATTATGAGTTCACAAATTGAAATTATTCGTTCAACTACTTCAAAAATAAATGAAGTTGATTTTGAAAATTTAAGCTTTGGAGCTGTTTTTACTGACCATTTATTTGAATGTGATTTTATAAATGGAGTATGGCAAACACCTACTATTAAACCTTACGCACCCTTTTTGGTTGATCCATCAACACGTGTGTTTCATTATGGTCAAGCGATTTTTGAGGGAATGAAAGCCTACAAAGATGAGCAAGATGCTATTTGGTTGTTCAGACCCGATGAAAATTTCAATCGTTTCAACAAATCTGCTATTAGAATGGCTATGCCAGAAGTTCCCGAAGCAATTTTTATGAACGGACTAAAAGAATTACTTAAAATAGATCAAGCCTGGGTAAAAAAAGGTAATGGAAACTCCATGTACATCAGACCGTTCATGATTGGTACTGGAACTGGAGTGATTGCCAATCCTTCTGACAATTATAAATTTATGATCATTTTATCTCCTGTAAAATCTTATTATGCTGGAGAAGTAAAAGTTATTGTTGCTGAGCATTACAGTAGAGCCGCTAATGGCGGAATTGGTGCTGCAAAAGCAGCTGGAAATTATGCAGGCCAATTTTACCCAACTAATTTGGCTAACAAAGAAGGATTCCAACAAGTAATTTGGACCGATGATGCAACCCATACTAAACTAGAAGAAGCGGGTACGATGAACGTGTTTTTCAGAATCAACGATACTTTATTTACTGCTCCAACTAGTGAAAGAATTCTTGATGGGGTTACACGAAAAACATTAATTGATTTAGCTAAGAGAGAAGGCATCAATGTGGAAATTCGATCTGTACTCGTAAATGAATTAGTTGAGGCTGCTAATAACGGAAGTCTAAAAGAAATTTTTGGTGCAGGAACAGCTGCTGTAATTAGTCCGATTGCTGGATTTTCTTATAAAGATCATTATTATGAATTGCCTAAATTAGACAATTCGGTTGCATCTGATTTGAAATTAAAATTAACTAATATACAAAATAAGTTAGCCGAAGATACTTTTGGGTGGACTGTAAAAGTATAACTTGAGTAAACCAAAATAAAAAAGCGATTTTCATCTGAAAATCGCTTTTTTTATATCAAACATTTCAATTTGTTATTCTCCTAATATTTTCGAAAAATCAGGTTTAAAATAATTAGGTCCTTTCATTACCTTTCCGTCCTCACGATAAATTGGATTGCCATCTTCACCCAGTTTACTCATATTCGATCTTTGAATTTCGTCAAACACTTCCTCGATTTTATGTTGTAAACCGTGTTCAATAATTGTCCCACAAAGGATATACAGCATATCACCTAATGCATCTGCTATTTCGACCAAGTCATTGTTTAAAACAGCTTCTAAATACTCTTCATTTTCTTCCTTCATTAAGTTATAGCGAAGGTGCTTTTTAGTTTCTCCTAAATCGGCAACGGGTGACTCACTATGTCCTATTCGAAATGCGGTATGAAATTCCTTGACTGCTTTAATTTGTTTTTGCATAATTTGATTCATTAAATGGATTGGAAAATTAACAACTATTCTTGAATAATTACCTAAATTTGCTTTAAAATTTTCAACAGATGTTTAGTACAGGACAATTAATCTTCGGACTCCTTTTTTTTATAGCTTTTGTAATTGCAATGTTTTTTTCTTATCGAAAAGATGCGCGATTGCACCAAATTTTTTACAAAGGGAATTATAAAATATTGATCGGTTTTTTAGTATTTATAGGATTACTTTTTGTAATCAAGATTTTCTTTAAGCGCTAGTATATTTTTCTTTCAACTGTTATTGTGAAATAAAATAACGTAACTTTACGTAAGCAACCCTTTTACAGTCAATATGAAAATCTTAAAATATATCTTCCTTTTACTTTTGCTTAGTTTTATATCTTTTTCTGTTTTTATCGCAACGCAAAAAGGTAAATTTTACATCGAAAAAAGTAAAATTATTCATACTTCAAAATCAAACGTATATAATTACGTGAATGATGCTGAAAACTGGCAAGATTTTATGGATCTAATTTTGGAAGACACTTCATTAAAAGGCCAATTCTCCAAAAATACTTTAGGTAAAGGAGCCAAATTTTCCTGGGAAGGCTCTGAAGGTGGTGGAACAATTCAAACTTTCTCGTTAAAAGAAAATGATAGTATCCATCAAAAAATGGATTGGGATGATTCCAAATTCAAAATCACATGGGTATTCAAAGATACTTTAGGAGGCACAAAAGTTACTGTAAAATCAGTAGGAGAAATGAGTTTCTCTTATAAAATTTACACTGCTTTGCATGGTGGGGCCCAGAAAATTATTGGTGACCTTTTTGATAAAAGTTTGGTTAACCTAGATCGTAGTTTGGTATATGAAATCAATACCTACAAAATAAAAGTAAATGGATTAGTTCAAAAATTGGGAACACCATATTTATATCAGAGTTTTACAAGTAAAATTAATAAGATAGTCCGAAATTCGAGAATTGTTTTTCCAAAAATTATTGCTTTTTGTGAGCAAAATGATATTGAACGCAATGGAAAACCTTTCATTATTTACCATACCTATGATGAAAAAAGTAGATTAGCCAAAATTTCGCTTTGTATTCCTATCAAAGAAGCAATTATTACGAGTGAGGGAAGTGATATTTTAGCGGATGAATTAAAATCATTTACCGCTATTAAAACATCCCTTTACGGAGACTATTCGCATACCAAAGAAGCCCTAAAAAAATCGAAATCGTACATTAATCAAAAAGTAATTACACCTGACTCTCCATTTTCTCATCTAGCAATATTTACCATCAGTAAAACAGATATTAAAAATCCTTCAAAATGGAAAACTGAATTGTACTTTCCGGTTAAACCCAAAAAAGCAACTTCCGTAATAGTTCCAGAAACTGTAAAAGCTCCAGATTCAGAAACAGAAACCAATGCATCAAAAATTTAATCGTTTGATTAAACCTTTTGAATTGCTTATACTCTAATCTGTTAAACAAAAATCTTGCAAGAAGAAAAAGAATTTATTCAAGAATTATTGGATCCTAAAACGCAAAATGAAGCGTTTCAAAAACTCTTGCATACCTACCAAAAACCACTTTATTTCCATATTAGAAATATCGTTTTGAATCATGACGATACTGACGATGTCTTACAAAATACCTTTATTAAAGTATATCAAAACCTAAAGAACTTCAAAGGTGATAGTAAGCTATATTCTTGGATGTACCGTATAGCTACTAATGAGTCGCTAACCTTTATCAAACAAAAAGCCAAAAAAAATAATACTTCTACGGAAGAAATAAATGCTAAAATAATTGATAATCTGCAATCGGATGTTTTTTTTGATGGAAATGAAATTCAGCTCAAACTACAAAAAGCTATAGCTTTATTACCCACAAAACAACAATTAGTTTTCAAAATGAAGTATTTTGAAGAATTAAAATACGAAGAAATCGCAACTATTTTAGACACTTCAGTTGGCGCATTAAAAGCATCCTATCACCATGCCGTAAAAAAAATAGAAGCCTATGTCACTTCTAATTAAACCTTTTAAACTCTTTTTAGTCAAAACCTTGCCATGAAAAAATTTAATTTAGAAAACGTACCGAAAACTACCTCTGGATTTATAGTTCCAGACAACTACTTTGAGGATTTTTCAAATAAAGTTCTTTCGCAATTACCCGATGAAACAAATAGGGTGATTCCGCTGTATAAACAAAAAAGCAAACTACTTATGGCAGTAGCAGCCTTATTAATAATTGGATTATTTATCCCCATTTTTAAACAACTGCCAAAACCTGCAGAGGAATTAGATCTAACTACTTTAGAAAATCATTTAAGTTATCAAACTAACATCAATCAATATGATCTAATTAGTGAATTAGACGAAGACGATTTAAATAAGATGGGGGCGACAATTCAACTAAAAGACGATATCATCGAAGAACATCTAAGCACCAATTCCGATTTAGAGAGACTTTTATCAGAATAAAATATCAATTAATACTATAAATTATGAAACTTCTTAACCTAGTATTCGCATTACTTTTATTTAGCACTTTCAGCACTTTTGCACAAAGTGAAAAGATGAAAGAAAAAAGAGATCAAATTAAAGCCATGAAAGTTGCATTTATAACTACAGAGTTAGATTTAAATAGTGCCGAAGCAGAAAAATTTTGGCCTATTTACAATACCTTCGAAGAAAAAGAATTTGAATTAAAACATTTAAAAATGAGATCGTTTATTAAACGATACCGTGATGGAAAAGATAAAATGACCGAGAAGGAAGCGAATTTACTATTGAGTCAAATGGAAACTAATGAAGAAGAGTTTTATTTACTTCGCAAAAAATTCATACTTAATTTAAAAGGAATTATTCCTGCATCAAAAATCATAAAACTTAAAAAATCTGAAGAAGATTTTAATAGAAAATTGTTGCTTCAGTACCGAAATAGAGGTCAAAGAAAAGATTAAATTCATATAAAATACCCCCAAAAGCCATTCCAGTAGGGATGGCTTTATTATTTAAATCGAATACGAATCACTTTATTTTTACCTGCAGCGATAGCTGTATTATCATTCAATAATCTGATAGTATACAAACTAGAATCTGTACTCCATTGTTTCCAACTACTACCACCATCTCCAGAGTAATAAATTCCTGAAGCACCAACACTGATCAATCCTTTTCCATGACTATTGGGAATATATTGCACACAAGATGCATAACCAAAACCCTGATTCTGAGCGATTAAATTCCAGGTTTTTCCACCATCATGCGTTACTGCTTTGTTGTCAAAGTTTTGATTCAGTACTTCATAATTTCCACCCGATATAAAACCAACTGATGAATTGTAAAAATCAGCTGTAAAAATCCCTGTCATTTGACTACCTTGAACCATTGGCGTCTCGACTACTGACCAGCTTTTACCATTATCATTAGAGTAAAACACTCGTGCTTTTTTTCCGCCAGACACTACCCAAGTCGATTTTCCCTTAATTACAACATTAGTATTACTAGCTGCAAAAGCAGCCTCACCTTCGGCTAATTGAGGCAATAGATCTGAAGCTGTTTTTTGCCATGAAATTCCCCCGTCTCGAGTGGTAATAACCGAAAAACTACCTTCGATTGGATCACCAATAGCAATACCTTCTTTATCATTCCAAAACTGCATACTATCGTAAAATACTTTTTCGTGATTTTCTTGGTAAACCAATTCATAACTCAAATCTTTCTTGGCTATTCGGTATAACAATGCGGGATTAGCAACACTCAAAATAAAAACATACTTTTCCGTTTGGGCAATACTTCTAAACTCCGCTTTTTTTTCAGAAGGTAATTTAATTTCTTTCTTCTGATTTGTCTTCAAATCAATGCAGCCAAATCTAGATTGATCCCCTGCATACCATACTTTGTCAAGATCCAAAACCAAAGCACGAATGCTAATTTTATCTTGCATTAAAGTATCTATAATAACAGTAACGGCATCTCGATTTTCGACAGAATTTATTGATTTACAAGAAAACAATACAATTCCGATAACGATAAGAAATAGTTTATTCATAAATAATATCAATTTAGAATGCTAAAATACAATAATTTGAAATGCATTGGATTTATAGAAAATTGGCCGAAATTCAATATTGGTATTTATTGAGGAAAAATACTAACAATAATTGAAATAGTAATTAACTATATACATTGTGATTTTTTTTAATTTTTTATCCTAATCTATTTAAAAAGAGTAAATTTGCCCACTTTTTAATTAAATATCATGAGCGTAGCGCACAAAGATCTGCACAGTAAATTAACACTTGGCGGTCTATTAGTTTCTTTAGGTATTATTTATGGTGACATCGGTACTTCTCCTTTGTATGTAATGAAAGCCATTTTGGGTGACCATATTATTAATGCCGATGTTGTTTTAGGAGGAATATCATGTGTTTTTTGGACACTTACTCTACAAACCACAATTAAATATGTACTCATCACTTTAAGCGCTGATAACCATGGTGAAGGTGGGATTTTTGCTTTATACGCTTTGGTCAAAAAAACCAAAATACGATGGCTAATAGTACCCGCTATTATTGGTGGAAGTGCATTGTTAGCTGACGGTATCATAACCCCTCCAATATCGGTATCCTCTGCTGTAGAAGGAGTTAGGACTTTTTATCCAGAAATCAATACTATTCCGATTGTTATTGGAATTTTGTTTATATTATTTACAATTCAGCAATTTGGAACCAAGTTAGTTGGTAAGTTTTTTGCACCTATGATGTTAATTTGGTTTACCATGTTAGCGGTTTTGGGTGGAATTCAAATTGCAAAACATACTGAAGTTCTTCAGGCAATAAACCCCTACTATGCCTACAAATTACTTTCTATACATCCGGATGGTTTCTTCGTTCTTGGGTTTGTATTTTTATGTACAACGGGAGCTGAAGCCTTGTATTCAGACATGGGCCATTGTGGACGAAAAAACATTCGAATCAGTTGGATCTTCGTAAAAATAGCATTATTACTTAACTACTTTGGGCAAGGTGCGTACTTAATACATCATGAAGGAGAAACTTTAGCTAGTTTAGGTGGTAAAAACGGAAACCCATTTTATTTAATCATGGCCGATTGGTTCCAACCTATTGGAATTGTAGTGGCTACATTGGCTGCCGTAATTGCATCGCAAGCATTGATAAGCGGTTCGTTTACTTTAATAAACGAAGCCATGCGATTGAACTTTTGGCCTAAAGCCAAAATAAAATACCCAACTGAATTGAAAGGACAATTATACATTTCTTCCATAAACTGGTTGCTGTTTATTGGTTGTGTTGGAATTGTATTGCATTTTGAAGAATCGAGTAATATGGAGCACGCCTATGGCTTAGCTATTATTCTTTGTATGATTATGACCACCATTTTATTGAATTTTTATTTGATAATGAAACGAGTAAAATGGTTCTTATATGTTCCTTTAATAAGTATTTATTTAATTATAGAATTTAGCTTCTTGGCTGCTAATATTACCAAATTTGCCGAAGGGGGTTATGTAACATTGTGCATTGCTCTTACATTAATTTCAATTATGACTATTTGGTATTTAGCTAAGAAAATTAATAAAGCGTACACCAAAATTGTTAAGATTGAAGATTACAAAAAAGTCTTGGGCGAATTAAGTGCCGATCTAACCATCCCAAAATACGCAACCCACTTGGTATACATGACCAATGCAGGAAGAGTTGATGAAATTGAAGAAAAAGTAATGTATTCAATTCTTCAAAAAAGACCAAAAAGAGCAGATATCTACTGGTTTGTTCACGTTAACATTTTATCAGAGCCATACAAAACTGAATATAAAGTGACTGAAATTTTAAAAGATGATATTTACCGAATTGATTTTAATTTAGGATTTAGAGAACCTACTAAAATCAACTTGATGTTCCGCGAAGTATTGAAAGACATGGTTAAAAAGGGTGAAGTAGACATCACTAGTCGTTACGAATCATTGAACAAAAACAATATTTTAGGTGACTTCAAATTTGTATTGTCAGAAAAATTCTTATCCAACGATAGCGATTTATTATGGCACGAGAAATTAGTAATGAATTCATATTTCTTTATCAAAAAACTAAGTTTATCTGAAGAAAGAGCTTTTGGATTAGATAGTAGTTCTGTAAAAATTGAAAAATTTCCAATGGTACTTCATGCACCTGAAAACATTGGATTAACGAGAGTAAAATAATTAACTTCTATTTGAAATACTAAAGACACTGTTATCCGACAGTGTCTTTTTTTTTTTAAACCATTAAATTTAGCTTTCCAATCAATAAATAGTACCTTTGCATTTCAAATTTTTACAATGAGATTACATAGAAATTTAGTTTATACTACCATTGACGCATTAAATGCTATTTTCAACGAAGGAGAATATGCAGATAAAGTAGTAGCACGTTCATTAAAAAAAGACAAACGTTGGGGAAGCTCCGATAGAAAATTTGTTGCCGAAACCATTTATGAAATTGTACGTTGGAAACGATTGTACTCTGAAATAGCGGAAGTTAAAGAACCTTTCGACAGGGATAATTTATGGAGAATTTTTGCCGTTTGGGCCGTTTTAAGAGGGTACCCAATCCCAGATTGGCGCCAATTAGACGGAACTCCAGAACGAAAAATCAAAGGTCGTTTTGACGAGTTATCGAAAATTAGAACCTTTAAAGAATCTATTCCAGACTGGATGGATGCAATCGGTGTTAAGGAATTGGGTGAGAAAGTTTGGTCTAAAGAAATTACTGCTCAAAATCAACCCGCAAAAGTTATTCTTCGTGTCAATACACTAAAAACTACTAAAGAAAAGCTTAAGGCTATCTTGATGGATTTGAATATCGAAACCGACTATTTGAAAGACCAACCGGATGCTTTGGTTTTAAAAGAAAGAGCTAATGTATTCTTAACCGATGCTTTTAAGCAAGGTTTTTTTGAAGTACAAGATGCCAACTCACAATTAGTAGCGGCTTTCCTTGATGTAAAACCTGGAATGCGTGTCGTTGATACTTGTGCAGGTGCGGGTGGAAAAACGTTGCATATAGCTTCTTTGATGGAAAATAAAGGGCAATTAATTGCCATGGATTTGTATGAAAGTAAATTAAAGCAATTAAAATTAAGAGCCAAAAGAAATAGTGCCTTCAATATCGAATACCGTATTATTGATTCTACTAAGGTGATTAAAAAGTTACATGAAAAAGCGGATCGCGTATTGATAGATGCTCCTTGTAGTGGTTTAGGTGTACTTAAAAGAAATCCTGATGCTAAATGGAAATTGCAACCCGAATTCATTGACAACATTCGCAAAGTGCAAGCAGAAGTACTAGAAAACTATTCTAAAATAGTGAAACCTGGCGGTAAATTAGTCTATGCGACTTGCTCCATTTTACCTTCAGAAAACCAAGAACAAGTACAACATTTTTTGACTACGGAAATTGGAAAACAATTCCAGTTTATTGAAGACCGAAAGATATTAGCTTCAGAATCGGGTTTTGATGGGTTTTATATGGCATTGTTAGAACGTAAAAACATCTAATTATCCAACTTAAATTATAAAAAAATGCCTTAATACAATCTTCTAAAAGAGTATTAAGGCATTTTTTTTATTTCAACATTTCATCCTGAAATAATAATTTGATATTTTCATAAGAGTTCTTCAAAGCTTCTTTGATCTGTAATGGATTCAGCCAAGCTACTTTTTCAATACCCTCTTCAGCTTGACCTACCAATGTTCCATCATAATCAGAAGTCATTTCAAACCAATGTGTAATTTTAAGTCGGTATTTGCCGTTGCGTTTAAAAACATGGTAGGTTTTTTGTAACTTTTTTGTAACCGTTAATTTTCCAACACCGGTTTCTTCTTCCACCTCACGCATCGCAGTGTCTTCGATTTCTTCGCCTTTGTTGGTTCCACCTTTGGGTAAATCCCATTTTCCATTTCTAAAAATAAATAGCACTTCGCCATTTTTATTGTAAACCAGGCCTCCACCCGCTTTGTTTACGGGGATTTTTTCTTTTAAAGTCTTCAAAATTTCCTTTTCATCCGGATGATAGAGATAGGCTTTTTGAATTTTATTTTGGAAAATTTTTACAATAAGCTGTTCGATGTCAATACTTTCTAACAAAAACAACTGAAAATCGGTCTCTTTAGAGATATGATTTGTTAAAAAAAGTGGTTTGTCGTTCACAAAAACTTTATACATTTGCACTATGATTTTTAATAAAGAAACAGCCGAAAAAACAGCCGAATTGCTTTTGCAAATAAATGCAATTAAATTGAATCCAAGAAATCCTTTTACATGGGCTTCTGGATGGAAATCACCAATCTATTGTGATAACCGACTAATCCTTTCATTTCCAGCTATCCGAAATTTTGTTCGAGATGAGTTTGCTAAAAATATTGAAAAACAATTTGGCAAACCTGATGTCATTGCAGGAGTAGCTACTGGAGCTATTGGAATAGGTATTCTTGTTGCTGAAAGCATGGGACTTCCATTTGTATATGTTCGTCCAGAACCAAAGAAACACGGTAGACAAAATCAGGTTGAAGGATTTTTACAAAAAGGACAAAATGTGGTGGTAGTTGAAGACTTAATTAGTACTGGAAACAGTAGCTTACTTGCTGTTGAAGCACTTAAAGAAGCAGGAGCCAATATCAAAGGTATGGCAGCAATTTTTACCTATGGGTTTGATGTAGCTGAGCAAAATTTCAAAAATTCAAATGTGGAATTATATACTTTAAGTAATTATAAAAACTTATTGAATTTGGCAGTAGCCAAAAACTATATCACCGAAGAAGAACAACAAACCTTAAGCGAATGGAACTTGAGTCCTTCGACATGGAATGTGTAATTTTAAATACAAAACCAGATGAATTTAGAAAGTCCGAAAGTAAACGTTCAAAAATCAGCTCAACAACTATTTGATTTGTTATCTGATGTGAAAAATTTTGAACAATTAATGCCAGAAAATATTGCGAAATTTGAGGTAATTGGTGCTGATGCTTTCATTTTTGGTTTGAAAGGAATGCCTGAAATCAAATTAGTAATTAAAGAAAAAACAGCACCAACTCAACTTGTTTTGGGTGCTGCAAGCGACAAACTGCCTTTTACTTTAACAGCATCAATTGAAGCACTTAGTGAAAATAGTTCTGATGTAAAGTTAGATTTTGAAGGTGATTTCAATCCGATGATGGCTATGATGATTAAAGGTCCAATTCAAAAATTCATCGAAACTTTGGTTGAAAACATGCACAAATTATAAAATTAACTGATTGCTATAAAAAGGGCTGTAATTTAAATTACGGCCCTTTTTATTTAATATAACATTTGGATTTCTTTGATGTCAAATTCGGCAACCGAATCGTCCGCTAACAATACTTGAAGCCTACCAATTGGGGATATTCCTTGAATAATTCCCATAAATCTTTCCTCCTTTTGATTGGTAAACGGCATCGGGATATCTTTTTTAAATAAAGAGTTTATAAATTGCTCCCGTAACGAATTTAGATTGTATTTACTTTCTGCAATGTTTTTTTCTATGTTGGCCACAATTTCAAAAAGCAACATCTCTTTATCAAATTCGTGACCAGCAATAACTGCTAAAGAAGAAGCTTTAGGTAATCCTTCAAAATTAGTTTGGTTGACATTGAGCCCCAAACCCACTACAGAAAGTATAGTGCCGTCACTCTTAATACTATTTTCTATCAAAATACCACCAATTTTCTTATTAGCTGACAGAATGTCGTTGGGCCATTTAATACTTAGATCAGGAATTGTATTCTTTTTTAATGTTGCAATAACAGCCATTGCTATGGCAATATTGAGGTTAAAAATAGCGTTAATATCATCTAAGTAATCCTTAACCAAGACGCTCATTATTAGATTTTTACCTACTTCTGAATTCCAAACCGCTCCCATTTGTCCCTTCCCATTGGTTTGGTTTTCGGCAGTAACCACAGTAAAGTTTTCAAGATCTTGTTGGGTCGATATACCTTTGAGAAATTCGTTAGTAGAATCTATGGCATCGAGTTTGATTAGTTTCATTGAACTTTATTTTACAAAACAGAACTTAATATTCTGTTAATGGTTCAAAAATAATCACAAAAAATGGTAACTTTACCAACTTATATTAAAAATAATTCATGGCGAAAAAGACTATAAATAATGATGTACTTATTGCAAACATCATTAAGGGAATCGAAGAAGTAAAAGGAAATGATATTGATATCTTAGATTTAAGAGAAATAGATACCGCAGTTTGCGATTATTTCATCATCTGTAACGGAACCTCTAATACACAAGTTAACGCCATCGTAAGCTCCGTACAAAAAACCGTATCCAAAGAATTGAAAGACAAACCGTGGCACGTTGAAGGAACTGATAATGCCGAATGGGTATTAATGGACTATGTAAACGTGGTAGTTCATGTTTTCCAAAAACACATCCGTGAGTATTACAACATCGAAAGCCTTTGGGGAGATGCGAAAATTACTTCAATCGAAAACAAATACTAAAGAAAAATCGAGTAATGGCAAATAATAATCAGAATCCAAACAAATTTAAAGTAAGTCCTTGGTTAGTATACGTGGGAATTCTTCTTATTTTTCTTTTCATCAGTTTTGCAACTGGTGGAAGTAATTTTGAGGAACCTGCACAATTAACTTCGTCAAAATTCAATAATTTTCTAGAAAAAGGACAAATTGAAAAAGTAATTGTGTACAACAAAAGTGAAGCTGAAGTATATTTAACTGCTGCTGCCTTAAAAGATAAAACACATTCAAAAGTTGCCAAAGATGTTTTTGATCGTCCTAATGCTGGTCCTCATTATACTTTGGAAATTGGAAACGATCAAATCTTCCAAACCAAATTAGAAAAATCGGTAGGAGAAGGAAAATTAAAAGATTTCAACTTCTTACAAAAGAGTAACTGGACTGATATTTTTGTTAGTCTATTACCAATCATCGTTATTATTGCTGTTTGGATATTCATCATGAGAAGAATGTCTGGTGGTGGTGCTGGCGGCGGTGGACAAATTTTCAATATCGGAAAATCCAAAGCTAAATTATTTGACGAAAAAACAGATATTAAAACAACTTTCAAAGATGTTGCTGGATTAGAAGGGGCAAAAGAAGAAATTCAAGAAATCGTTGAATTCCTAAAGAACCCTGAAAAATACACTAATTTAGGAGGTAAGATTCCTAAAGGAGCTCTTCTTGTTGGACCTCCTGGAACGGGAAAAACTTTATTAGCCAAAGCTGTTGCAGGTGAAGCACAAGTGCCTTTTTTCTCTTTATCTGGTTCAGATTTTGTAGAAATGTTTGTAGGTGTTGGAGCATCTCGTGTAAGAGATTTATTCAAACAAGCTAAAGAAAAAGCACCCGCAATTATCTTTATCGATGAGATTGATGCGGTAGGAAGAGCAAGAGGAAAAAACAATATGTCAGGCGGAAATGACGAACGTGAAAACACCTTGAATCAGTTATTAACTGAGATGGATGGTTTTGGTACAAATTCCAATGTAATTGTACTAGCCGCTACAAATAGAGCAGATGTTTTAGACAAAGCGTTAATGCGTGCGGGGCGTTTTGACAGACAAATTTTCGTTGACTTACCAGACATTCGCGAACGTGGTGAAATATTTAAAGTACACTTAGCGCCTTTGAAAAAAGTAGAAGGTTTAGATGTTGACTTTTTAGCCAAACAAACCCCAGGGTTTTCTGGTGCAGATATTGCCAATGTGTGTAATGAAGCTGCTTTAATTGCAGCTAGAAATAACAAAACTGCCGTTGATAAACAAGATTTCTTAGACGCTGTTGACCGAATTATTGGTGGATTAGAAAAGAAAAATAAAATCGTAACGCCTGAAGAGAAAAAAGCAATTGCGATACATGAAGCAGGACATGCTACTGTGAGTTGGATGTTAGAACATGCTGCACCATTAATCAAAGTTACCATTGTTCCAAGAGGTCAAAGTTTAGGTGCAGCTTGGTACTTACCAGAAGAGCGATTAATTGTGCGTCCAGACCAAATGTTAGACGAAATGTGTGCTACCATGGGAGGAAGAGCTGCCGAAAAAGTAATTTTTAATAGAATTTCAACCGGTGCATTGAGTGACTTAGAAAAAGTAACTCGCCAAGCTAGAGCCATGGTAACGGTGTATGGTTTGAATGAAAAAATTGGAAACGTAACTTACTATGATTCATCTGGTCAAAGCGAGTATAGTTTTTCAAAACCCTATTCTGATGAAACTGCAAAAGTAATTGATGAAGAAATCTCAAGTTTGATCGAAGGTCAATACCAAAGAGCAATTCAAATACTGGAAGAAAATAAAGAAAAACTAAATCAATTAGCTGATATCTTAATTGAAAAAGAAGTCATTTTTAAAGATGATTTGGAAGCTATTTTTGGCAAAAGAAGTTTTGATGAAAACTTAGAAGAAGTAGTTTCTTAATTTTTAAATTGCAATAAATAATAAAATCTTAATTCAAAAATCACTTTTGAATTAAGATTTTTTTATCTTTGAACGTTTTCAAACAATATTTTAAGTAGTTCAAAACGAATATGAGTCTTTTTAAAAAACTTTTCAGTTCATATAAATCGGCATCTGACGAAGATAAAGATAATGAGCAAAGCCAATTTCTTCCAGAAATAACTATGGCTGTTGATGAAGCTTTTATATATCATTTTAAAAAGAATGGCGGGAAATTTATCTATTGTGAAAACAAAAAAGAGATAAGTGAACAATTTGAAAACATACTTGAAGAAAACGATTGGTTTGAAAATGAAGTTTTGTGTTTTGACCCTACTCTTTTTGAGCTATTAGAAGAAAACAAACTACCATTTGACAAACCAACAAATCCTGCTTTTTTATTAGCTAGTTGCGAGAATTTAATCGCCGAAGAAGGTTCTATTTTATTTTCTTCCAAGCAAATCAAACAACTAAAACCATTTGAATTACCTGTAAACATAATTGTTGTTGCTACTACAAGTCAAATTTTGGGAGCCAAAAGTGATGGTCTTAGTGCTATAAAAAAGAAATACGAGAGAGACTATCCAACCAATATTACTACCATTAAATATTTCGAAAAAGCGAAAGAAGAAGATTTCACTCAATACGGAAGTTCTGCTAAGAATCTATATTTATTGCTTTTAGAAGATCTTTAAAATGAATGAAACGCTCAAAAGATTAATTTCTGGTGTAGTATACATTACACTCTTGTTATTCTCTATCCTTTACTCTACTGAAAGTTTTATTTTCTTATTTGGGATTTTCTTAGTCATTGCAACTTATGAATTTTGCAATTTAGTAAAGCTACACACACTTTTACCAGTATCTCTTGTGACGCTTTCGTATACTGTAATAAGCTTACTAAGTTATTACAAAACAGAAACAGACAACTATCTTACCAACCTTCAAGAAAAACCAATACAACTAGGAATTGATATAGATCAATTGAACCTAGGTCTTTTATTAATTTGTTTGTTGGTATTTATAAAATGTTTGTTTTTTTTATTTGATAATAAAGAACAAATAGTTACTCCTATATGGAAATACTTGTATCTAATTGGATATATACTATTGCCTTTCATTTTTATTGTAAAAATTTCATTCGGAATAAACGATTACAATCCTAAAATTATTATTGGCCTATTTATTTTAATTTGGACTAATGATACTTTTGCTTATTTAGTTGGAAAGTCAATTGGCAAACACAAATTATACGAACGTATTTCTCCTAAAAAAACAATTGAAGGATTCTTGGGAGGAGTCGTATTTGCAGTTTTTGCTGGTTATTTGATTTCAAAACTCTACATAAAACCCAATCCGAACTTTAGTGATACTTCCATTTTAATTTGGACTATGATTGCTTTAATTGTAGGTGTTTTTGGAACTATTGGTGACTTAATCGAATCCAAATTTAAACGTATAGCTGAAGTAAAAGACAGTGGAAAAATAATGCCTGGACATGGAGGTATTCTAGATCGTTTAGATAGTGTTATATTTGTAGCACCAATTGTATATTTATTTTATCAAATTTTATCTTATGTTTCATAAAGAAGGAACTCCCTCAATTTTATTAGGTACTTTTATTACGGCTATTGTTGTTTTAGCTAGTGACAATTTATTCGAGACCGATTGGATTAAAATGACTATTCAGATCATTGCCATACTATTTCTAATTATCATCCTACAATTTTTCAGAAATCCAAAACGTACTTTTATCTTAAATGAAGATCAAATATTATCTCCGGTAGATGGTAAAGTAGTAGTGATTGAAGAAGTGTATGAAGCCGAATATTTTAAAGACAAGCGCTTACAAGTTTCTATTTTCATGTCGCCAATCAACGTGCATGTTACGCGCTACCCAATGGGAGGCAAAATTAATTTTAGTAAATACCACCCTGGTAAATTTTTAGTAGCTTGGCATCCAAAAGCTAGTGAAGAAAATGAAAGAACTACTATAGTGGTAGAAAACAACTCTTTTGGAGAAGTTTTGTACAGACAGATTGCTGGTGCACTAGCCAAACGAATTGTAAACTATGCCGAAGAAGGAATGCAAGTAATTCAAGGAACCGATGCTGGATTCATCAAATTTGGCTCAAGAGTAGATTTGTTTTTACCTTTGGGAACTCCAATTAATGTTGTATTAAATCAAAAAGCCATTGGCGGAAAAACAGTTATTGCATCCAAAGCGTAATGATTGAGAACGATTTAGATAAACGATTTGAAGAAGCTGTTATAGCAGCTTCAAAAATGACGCAGGCCTCTTTACCTCAAGATGTACAATTGCGTTTATATGCCTATTACAAACAGGCCACTTTTGGTTCAGCAGAGTACAACCAATCTGAAAATTTTGATTTAAGAAATGCGTTCAAGACAAATGCTTGGATGCAAATAAGTCATTTATCTGTTGACGAATCGAAAGAACACTATATTGAAATCATCAATTCTTTATTGAAAAAATAAACAAGTCATGAGCAAGCACTTTTATAAAGTTATTTATCTACTATTCTTTTTTATTTTATTCTCTTGCAACAAGAAAAAACTAACCGAAGTAGTTGAAGTTCCTTTGCCTAGCGCCGAAGAAAAAATTACCATGGGTATCCCAGATGATGTTAAGGCAAACGATGGTTCATTTCAATTGGAAAAATTAGCCTTTGGTTACGATGCATTAGCTCCCCACTTATCGGCAATTACTTTGGAAAATCATTATTCGAAGCATTATCTTTCGTATACAAATAAATTAAACGAAGCTATTGCAGGAACTAATTTAGAAAACCTAACAATTGAGGAAGTATTATCTCAGTTAGACACTAGCAATGAAGAACAAAAAAACAACGCTGGTGGATATTATAACCATTCCTTATATTTTAAATGTATAGGGCCTAAAACTGGTGGGCAACCTAAAGATTCCTTAGCGAGCGCAATTGAAAAGGATTTCGATACATTTGAAAATTTCACTACGCAATTTAAAGGCGAAGCAACCAAATTGTTTGGTTCGGGTTGGGTATGGTTGATTGTAGATCGTTCTGGTAAATTACAAATCACAAGTACGGCTAATCAAGATAATCCTTTAATGAGAAATGCAAAAGTACAAGGGAAACCTATCCTAGCGTTAGATGTTTGGGAACATGCGTATTATTTGGATTACCAATACAAACGAAAAAACTACATTGATGCTTTCTTTACCATAATTAACTGGAGAAAAGTAGAAGAAAATTACGAAGAAGCTATAGCTCAATAGCACTTTTATTGTAATTGAAACACAAAAGATTCCGAAGGTTTCATATCAACAATTACCTTTCCTACACCATTAAATACTTTTAAAGTAGTTTGGTTCTTTTGGTACAATTGATCAACAATTGTGTATTTACCATCTTTCAAATGCCATTGTTGAATAATCTCTTTGGGAATGATTAATTCAAATTGCGAACTTTTTGATGACGAAAAATTAGCAACTACAATTAACTTTTGGTTATTTGACCACCGTACAAATGAATACACTTCTGGTAAATATCCTTTAGTAGTGTTTTTATTTGCAGAATGTATTTCTTTAAAATCTCCTACTAGTGCTGAACTCTTCAAAGTAAAATTCAATACTCTTTTATAGAAGTCACGGAGCAATTTCTCTGAAGGAGTTAATTTTCCACCGTCAAATTTGCCATTGTTCATCCAGCGTTGGTGATTTGGTACACCCACATAGTCAAAGATGGATGTTCTAGAATGCGAACCAAAACCCCCGTTTTCATTCCCTGCCTCGCCTACTTCTTGTCCGAAATAAATCATCGTTGGAGATGTACTAATTGTCGCCGAAACCACCATTAGCGGTTTTCCATTCTCTGCAGAACCTGCAAATTCAGGACTTGCCAATCGTTGTTCGTCATGATTATCCAAGAAATGTAACATATGATGCTCAATATCAGCCAATCCATTTTGGATATCAGAAATCGGATCAGTACTACTTTTGCCTTGTACAATTTCTTTCAACTTGTCATACAATTCCACTTTGTCATACAAATAATCCATTTTACCAAAATGAATATAATTTCTGTATTCTTTGGGATTATAAACCTCTGCTAATAAAAAGGCATCCGGTCTTTGTACTTTTATAGCCGAATTCATGTAACTCCAAAACTCATAGGGCACCATTTCGGCCATATCGTAACGAAATCCATCAACACCTTTAGCCAACCAAAATTCAGCAATAGCGCGAAATTTTTTCCAAGAACTTGGCACCTCTTTGTCTTTCCAAAAAACAAAATGTTCTTGACACGATTTAGTTTCGAAACCAGCTGGAAGTGTTGGGAAATCTTTAGTTCCGTCGGGACGAATGCCATAATTCACTTTTACTGTTTCATACCAATCGTTTTTGTCAGGTTTTGCCATACGCGAACCATTACCTGTCCACTTGGCGGGGAATTCAGCAAATGTACCATCAATCAATGGATTGATTTCTCCACTCAAAGGAGTAATTCCTTCAGGAATTTCAAAATGGGTATTGGGAATGTAATAGAAATTATTGTCTCTATGGTACTCTAAACTGACATTATCATCTGCACCAAAGTCTCTAACTCCATTTGGATTATTCTTACCTTCATATTTACGAGCAACGTGATTGGGCACAATATCAATAATTAACTTCAATCCCGCTTTGTGCGTTCGTGCAATTAAGTCTTCAAATTCTTGCAATCGATTGGCTGGATTTATTGCCAAATCAGGATTCACATTGTAATAATCTTTTACTGCATAAGGAGAACCAGCTCTCCCTTTAACCACTTCAGGATCATCATTTGAAATGCCATATTGGGTATAATCTCGAATAACGGCATGATGTGGAACTCCTGTATACCAAATATGACTCACTCCTAAATCTTTGATTTCTTGCAAGGCTTTATCAGTTATGTCATTGAACTTACCAACTCCATTTTCTTCTATAGTTCCCCAAGGTTTATTAGTAGTGTTGGTATTACCAAATAAACGCGTAAAAACTTGATAAACAACAGTTTTTTGTTTTATGCTTGTTGGATATAAATTCCGTTTATTAGCCGTATTCGGTTGTGCTACAGTAAAAAAAGAAGTAAAAAAAATACCTAAAAGTAATAGTGATTTCATAATATCCTAAATAGAAAGTAGCAACAAATATAAATTATTTTAAAGCTTTAACAAGATTTAGTACTAATTGAGAATATGTACAGTTTAAATGCTTTATAATTATTTCTTAAATCTCCTTGCTCTTCATACATTTTGATTAATTTTATACCCAAAATTATTCCAGTTGAAAAAATTTCGATTCGCACTCTATTTTCTTTTTTTATTAGTACTTGCTCCAAAAGTTATGGGACAGGCACCTAAAAAAATCATGGTAGAACATTCTGATTTTGCTGATGTAAATCAAGTCGAAATTCCGGATGCTTTTTTATTAACAGGCAATGTACGTGTCAATCATGACGGAGTAGTATTAACCTGCAATAAAGCGTATTATTTTCAAAAAGAAAACTACATCAAAGCTTTTGGAAACGTACAATTGGTTCAAGGAGATACCTTGTTTTTGAATAGTAAATATGCCGAATATAGTGGTAATGTAAAAAAAGCTTTTGCTACTGGTGATGCTGTAATGAGTTCCCCTGAAGCGACACTGGTAACCGACACCATTAATTTTGACCGAAATACGCAAGAAGTATTTTACAACTCTAAAGGAACGATAACAAACTTACAAAACACTTTAGTGAGCAAGTCGGGAAAATACTATGTAACCGACAAAAAATTTCAATTCTTGACCGAAGTTACTATCACCAACCCTACTTATGTTATCAAATCCAATCATTTGGATTATTACAGCAATTCGGGACACTCCTACTTATTAGGTCCTTCTACCATTAATAGCAAAGCCAATTATATCTATACCGAAAAAGGCTTTTACGATACCAAAAAAAATAAAGCTCATTTTTTAAACAAATCGTATATCAAATATGATGATAGAATCATACGTGGTGATAGTTTGTATTATGATAGAAACAAAGAGTTTGCTTCAGCTTCGCGCAATGTCAAGATTACCGATTCCATTAATCGAGGTATTGTGAAAGGGCATTATGCCGAAATGTACAAGAAAAAAGATTCCCTGTTTGTGACCAAAAGAGCTGTTGCCATCAATTTTGTTGAAAATGACTCCGTTTACATTCATGGAAAAAAATTAATGGTTACTGGAAAAGAAGGTAACCGAATTATTCGCGCTTTCAATAATGTGCGTTTTTTCAAAAAAGACATGAGTGGCAAATGCGACTCCATTCATTCCAGTTCCAAAATTGCCTTGACTAAATTAATCGGAAAACCCATTCTTTGGAACGGTCAAAGCCAAATTACAGGAGATATTATGCATCTCATTGGCAACAACAGTACCCAAAAATTAGATTCGCTAAAAGTATTAAACAATACCTTTCTAGTCTCTAAAGACTCGCTTGGAACAGGATACAATCAGATTAAAGGACAAAATCTCTTTGGTAAATTTGAAGAGGGAAAACTGCATGATGTAGATATCATCAAAAACACGGAAGTGATTTATTACATGCGGAATGATGCGCAGGAACTCATTGGCATTAACAAAAATAAAAGTAGTAAAATCAACATTTTATTTAATAAAAACGAGGTAGATGAAATTACTTTTTTCAAACAAGTGGATGGTGATTTATTTCCTGAAAAAGACTTGCCAGAAAACGACCGAAAGCTAAAAGGATTTGTTTGGCGTGGCGATGAACGGATTCTATCCAAAGACGATATTTTTCCTCCCGAAGAAAATAAGGATAATGAAAAAATAGCCAAACAATCCAAGGCACAAAAAGACAAAAAAAATGTACCTATGAAAGTGCGAAAAGAAACCTTGGACTACGATAAAAAAAAGAAGAAATAACAATTTCAAAAAGAAATTATTAAATACATAAAGTGAATAACGATTTTATACAATACCAAGCACAGACTTCTCCCTATCCATTAGGAATGGAGGTGTCGCATGCTATAGGGTCGTACATTTACGATACAAAAAACAACCGTTATTTGGATTTTGTAGCGGGAGTTTCCGCATGTGCATTAGGACACCAACATCCAAGAGTCAATCAAGCAATTAAAGACCAATTGGATTTGTATTCGCATGTGATGGTGTATGGAGAGTATTCGCAAAGTCCTGCAGTAGAATACTGCAAATTAATGGCTTCACTCCTACCAGCTCCTTTAGACAAAACCTATTTGGTGAATTCAGGTACCGAGGCTATAGAAGGAGCCTTAAAATTAGCCCGAAGAGTTACAGGTCGCAGCCAATTGATTTCGTGTCACAATGCCTATCATGGTAACACTATGGGTTCATTGAGTGTGATGGGATTTGAAGAACGCAAACAAGTATTTCGCCCTTTAATTCCTGATGTTGAATTCATCACTTTCAATAACGTAGCCGATTTAGAAAAAATAACTACACAAACAGCCGGGATCCTACTCGAAACAATTCAAGGAGGAGCTGGGTTCATCCAACCCGAAAATGATTTTCTAAAAAAAGTTCGTCAGCGCTGTGATGAAGTAGGTGCAATGATGATATTGGACGAAATTCAACCTGGTTTTGGTCGCACTGGAAAACTATTTGGATTCCAAAATTATGATGTTGTTCCTGATATTGTGGTCATGGGTAAAGGCATGGGAGGCGGAATGCCAGTGGGTGCTTTTACTGCTTCGGCACCCATGATGGATTTGTTGAGTCACAATCCGAAATTAGGCCATATCACTACTTTTGGCGGACACCCAGTTATCGCGGCAGCCTGTCTAGCAACCCTAAAAGAAATTACCGAAACATCGCTCATGGCAGAGGCGTTAACCAAAGAAAAACTCTTCCGAGAGCTATTGGTTCATCCGTTGATTGAAGAAGTAAGAGGAAAAGGATTAATGCTGGCCGCCATGACCAAAAACGCTGAAATAACTAATGAGGTAATCTTAAAATGCCAAGACAGAGGATTGATTTTATTCTGGTTGCTTTTTGAAGGTTGTGCAATCCGCATCACACCACCGCTTACTATTTCTGAAGCAGAAATAAGAGAAGGTTGTGCCATCTTGCTCGAAGTAATGGACGAAGTTGCTGCAAAAAAATAGGGCATTTCTTCCCACTTATTGTTAATTAAATTGTTCACAACAATTCTTGCTTTTTCATCTTTTTCGATTCTATTTCCCTAATTTTATTTAGGCCAAAATCATAAACAATACAGCATGCAATTAAGCAACGAGGAAGAAGAGTACAACTTATCGCTTTCTAAATTTGAATCGATGTTAAAGACCAATAAGGTCTTGTTTTTTGACTCCGAAGAATTTGAAGAAATTATCCTTCACTACATTGATTCTGGAAAAACTTCATTAGCTAAAAAAGCACTAAAATTAGCGTTAGAGCAACACCCAAAATCTACTGGTTTAAAATTAGTTCAAGTTGAAATGCTGGTATATGAAGACCAATTAGATTTAGCGGATAAAATGCTAAATGAGTTGTATGCTATTGAGCCTAATAACGAAGAGATTTATATCCAAAAAGCCAATATTTGTTCCAAAAGAGACCAACACGAAAAAGCGGTAGAGCTTTTAAAAATTGCCTTGAAGTATACGGATGATTATGCCGATGTCCATAATTTAATTGGTATGGAATACCTTTTCATGGACAATTTAGAAATGGCAAAAGACAGTTTCATTAAATGCTTAGAAGAAGATGTAGAGGACCAATCTGCTTTATATAACGTAGTGTATTGTTTTGAATTTTTGGACCAAAACAAAGAAGCGATTGACTATTTGAATCTATACATTGAAAAAAATCCATACAGCGAAATCGCTTGGCACCAAGTAGGGCGACTGCATTATGGTTTAAAAGAATACGAAGAAGCTTTACGTGCTTTTAACTATGCTACTTTAATTGACGATGAATTCATGGGCGCTTTTATGGAAAAAGCCAAAGCCTTGGAGCGTTTAAAACAATATGCCGAAGCTATAGAAAGCTATGAGAGGACTATAGCATTAGACGATGCTACTTCCTATGCTTTACTTCGCATTGGAAAATGTCATGAACGATTAGGCAATACAGCATTGGCCATCAAATACTATAACCAAACGGTTCACGAAGATCCACTTTTAGACAAAGGATGGATTGCAATTACTGATTTTTATGTACGCGAAAAAAACTACCAAAAAGCATTGTTTTATGTCAATAAAGCTTTAGCAATTGACAACCAAAATCAATTGTATTGGAAACGCTACGCCACCATCAACAAACAAATGAATTTCTTTGAAGAAGCTGAATTTGGTTACCGTAAAGCGGTTGAATTTGGCGACTACCAATTAGACACCTGGTTATTTTGGGTTGATATTTTACAGTTTTTAGGTGAATTTGATAGTGCGATTCAAACACTATTACAGGCTACAGAATATTTTCCTGAAGAAAATGAAATTGAATACCGCTTAGCTGGATTGTATTTTATGATTCAAGATAAAACGAAAGCAAAATTTCATTTGAGTAATGGCTTGCGTTTGAACTTTGACAATTACATTATAATTGAAGATTTATTCCCAATGATTTGGGAAGAAAAAACGGTTCAAAACTACATTGCCAAACACAAAAAATAACATGACGTCACCAATTAAAAAACGTTTCGGTTTACTGGGACGTAATATCAATTATTCGTTTTCAAGAGGTTATTTTACAGAAAAATTTGAGAAAGAAAAATTAGAGGGTTACACCTACGAAAATTTCGACATCCCCACTATAGCCTCTTTCCTAGATATTGTCAAAAACAATAACCATTTGAGTGGTATGAACGTCACCATTCCTTACAAGGAAGAAGTGTTGCCTTTTTTGGATAAAATGTCAAAGAAGGCACTAAAAATTGGCGCAGTCAATACCATAAAATTTACTAAAAAAGGAAAATTAAAAGGTTACAATACGGATTTCTATGGTTTTCAGAAATCGTTAGAACCATTATTGGAATCCCACCACAAGAAGGCCTTGATTTTAGGTACAGGTGGCGCATCCAAAGGTGTCGCTTTTGCTTTAGAAGAATTAGGAATCGACTATACCTTTGTATCAAGACAAGCCAGCGATACTATTTTGGGTTACAACCAAATCACCGATCTCATCTTTGATGAATACCAAATTGTAATTAATGCATCACCAGTAGGAACTAGTCCAAATACCGATGCTTATCCTGAAATACCATACGATTTCTTTACCAAAAAACACATTGCTTACGACTTGATTTACAATCCAGCCGAGACTCAATTTTTAAAAAAAGCCCAGCACCATGGCGCAAAAACCAAAAACGGATTGGACATGCTTATTTTCCAAGCGGAAAAAGCTTGGGAAATTTGGAACAAATAAAAAGCAAGCTTCAAAATACTCATTGTGAAAATTTATAAAATTGCATTGTTGGCGGTTTTTTTGACATTAAAGTTTACTACACAAACACAAAATAAACCACTGAAAAAGGTATCTTTTTTAACGTAAAACGATGATAAATAAGGGATTTATTTTGCAATTCAATTGGGGTTTACTATCTTTCGACTTGATTAATTAGCAACCTTATACATTGAAAAAATGTTAGAAGAAAAGAATGATAACCTGCTTAATGCAGACGGACACACTACAGATTCAGCAGAATCAACACCTACAACTACACCGAATGAGGTTGAAGTAATTGCATCAGAAGCTGCAGAAGCACCTAATGAAACCAATGAAAATCAGACTATTATTGAAGCAATTGCCGACAGTAATGCTGAAGAAAGCGAGGACGAAAGTTTGAAAGAGCGTCATGATATTCCGATGCAAGATTATGAGGCTTTATCGATGGAATCACTGGTAGATGAATTGAACACATTAGTATCCAATGAGAAAGTGTCTTCAATAAAAGAACATGTTGAAGAGATTAAAAAAGCATTTTTAGCAAAATACAATCACCTTATTGAAGAGAAAAAAGAAGAGTTTATCGCTGAAAATCAAGACCCAAATGAAGAATTTCAGTACCACTTTCCTCTTAAATCAAAATTTGATACCCTATATTCTGTTTACAGAAACCAAAAAAACGAACACTTCAAAAGTTTACAAACAAACTTGAAAAACAATTTAGAGCAACGTTTAGCCATAGTTGAAGAGTTAAAAGAGTTAATTAATCCGCAAGCCAACATTAAAGATATCTTAAAACATTTTAATGAATTAAGAGATCGTTGGAAAAATGCAGGCCCTATACCAAAAGACAAATACAATCACGTTTGGAACAATTACCACTTTCATGTGGAAAATTTCTACGATTATTTGCACTTAGATCGTGAAGCGAGAGATATTGATTTTAAACACAATTTAGAGCAAAAACAAAAAATTGTAGCTCGTGTTGAAGAATTAGTAAATGAAGAAGATATCAACAAAGCGTTTCGCGAATTACAAGATTTACACCGCATTTGGAAAGAAGAAATTGGGCCCGTATCAAGAGAACACCGCGAAGAAATTTGGAATAGATTTAGTGATTTAACTAAACAAATGCATGACAAACGCGAATTGTTATTTGAAAAATTAAGAGGTGCAGAGGTAGATAACTTAACTAAAAAACAAGAGATCATTGCTCAAATTGAAGTTTTAGCCACTGAAAAAGTAAACGCTCACACGCAATGGTTAGTGCAAATAGAAAAAGTAGAAGCTTTGAGAGCTTCCTTTTTTGCGGCAGGAAAAGTTCCAGCCGATGTAAACGAAGCTACTTGGACAGCATTTAAAACCGCAGTGCGTAACTTCAATACATTTAAGAATTCGTTTTACAAAGACATCAAAAAAGACCAGAACGATAACTTAAGCAAAAAACAAGCCTTGGTGGCTAAAGCCAAAGAGTTACAAGAAAGTACTGATTTTGCAGCTTCTACCCCAATAATGAAACAAATTCAGGAGGAATGGAAAAAAATTGGTCATGTGCCTAGAAAATATTCCGATAGTATTTGGAAAGAATTCAAAGACGCTTGTAACCATTATTTTGATACATTAAAAGAACAGAAAAACGATGAAAACAGCGAAGAAGTAGCTGCTTTTGAAAACAAAAAAGCCTATTTAGAAACGTTGAGAGCATTCCAATTAACTGGAGATCATAAAACGGATTTAGACGGTATCAAATTACATATTCAAAACTGGAAAGCTTTTGGAAGAGTCCCTTTTGCAAGACGTCATATCGAAGGAAAATTCAATAAAATATTGGATGCTCTTTTTGAAAAATTAAGTTTGAGTAAAAAAGATTCTGATATGATGCGTTTTGCTAATCGCATCGATCAATTATCTGAAAGTAATGATTCTCGTAAATTAGAAAGTGAAAAAATATTCTTGATACGTAAAATTGAAGAAGTACAAAATGAAATTTTCCAATTAGAGAATAATATTCAGTTCTTTACCAATACCAAAAATGCTAAGAAAGAAAACTCAATTGTGTTGGAAGTTCGAAAGAATATTGCTATTCACAAAGAAAGTTTAGAAGTTTGGAAAGAGAAACTCAAACAATTACGCAACTTAAAACAAGAATAATATTCTACTACTCATCTAACCTCAATCCAAAAGATTGAGGTTTTTTTATGCGAAAAATTCAAGGGAATGATAATTATCATTTTAATTGGTTGAATGTCGGTTTACTTTTGATCTTCAAATGGTTTTGATATGACTCATTCACTGATACAGAAATACAATGTTCCAGGCCCAAGGTACACCAGCTACCCCACAGTCCCCTATTGGAATGAACTTGACTTTAGCTATGAAATATGGTTGTCAACCCTCAAAAAATCATTTGAAGAGAGTAATGCATCAGAAGGAATTAGTTTGTACATTCACCTCCCTTTTTGTGAGAGCATGTGTACTTTTTGTGGATGCAACAAACGAATTACAAAAAATCATGAGGTAGAACATCCCTACATTCAAGCAATTTTGAAAGAGTGGACTTTGTATTGTCAGGTTCTTGGCGAAAAGCCCAACATTAAAGAAATTCATTTGGGTGGCGGTACTCCTACTTTCTTTTCTTCTGCAAACTTAGAGTTGTTAATCAACGGAATTTTGGCGAAAGCAAATAAAGCCAATGATTATGAATTTAGCTTTGAAGGGCATCCCAATAATACTACACGAGAACAATTGCAAAAACTGTATGATCTAGGGTTTAGACGTGTTAGTTTTGGCGTTCAAGATTATTCAGAAAAAGTACAAAAAGCCATACATCGTATTCAACCCTTTATCAATGTGGCCAAAGTCACTTTATGGGCAAGAGAAATTGGATACACTTCGATAGGACACGATATAATATTTGGCTTACCCTTTCAAGAAAAAGAAGATGTTATAGATACTATTGAAAAGACTAAGTCATTACAACCGGATCGTTTAGCATTTTATAGTTACGCTCATGTGCCGTGGATCAAAGGAAATGGACAACGTGGATTCAATGATGAGGATATTCCCAAAGATGCCGCCAAACGAGAATTATACGAAACCGGCAAAGAGTTATTATATAAAAATGACTATCACGAAATTGGGATGGATCACTTTGCTTTAACAACGGATAGCTTATTTGAATCCTTTGAAATTGGCAAATTACATCGCAATTTTATGGGATATAGTTCTTCAAAAACCCAATTAATGATTGGATTAGGCGTTTCGTCGATTAGTGATAGTTGGTATAGTTTTGCACAAAATGTAAAAACGATTGAGGAGTATTACCAACTATTGGATGCGAATACTATTCCTGTTTTTAGAGGTCATCTTTTGACTGAGGAAGATTTAATCATCCGAAGACATATTTTGAATCTCATGTGTCAATTTGAAACCTCTTGGTCTGATTCAAAAAACTACTTTAAGGAAATTCCAGAAGTTATGATACAATTAAGGGAAATGGAAAAAGATGGTTTGATTCATTTTATTCCTGATGGAATCCAAGTGACTGAAGAAGGCAAGCCTTTTGTCCGCAATATTTGCATGGCTTTTGACTTGCTCTTAAAACGAAAAGCGCCGGATACAGCCTTGTTTTCAATGACAGTTTGATGATTTAATGACAGTTGGGCGTTTCTTGAATAAACAAACTCATATTGGCCGGTGAAACGTAAGGTATACCTAATCCTAATCCGCGTAAAATAAACAATACACCGATTACAACTCCAACATAAGGAATTACTTTCTGTACTTTATTTCGAAAAGAGACTGTCATAATGGAATTGAAAAAAATCACACTACTCATCATGGGAATGGTACCTATTCCAAAAAGTAACATATAAAGGACTCCAAAAGGAACACTTTGCATAGCAATGGCACCAAATAAAGCGACATAGACCATGCCGCAAGGTAAAAAACCATTAAGTAAACCAATCGTAAATAAGGATTGATAGCTTTTGTTTTTAAACTGCTTACCTAATGAAGATTTGATCTTAGAAATCAATCGGTAAATGGGTTTAGAAAAATTATAATTTGCCAAAACTCTTTCGGGAGTAACAATTGTGATAATCATAGCTATCCCAATAAAGATGGACAATCGTTGCTGAATTCCTGCCAAAAAAAAGCCTTTTCCTACCAAACCAAAAATCAATCCGATAGTAGCGTAAGCGGATAATCGCCCTATATGATACGTAATTATTTGGGTTACCTTTTTAGCAGGATTTGTTCTGTCTACTGGGATCATCAAGGCAATTGGCCCACACATTCCAATGCAATGCAAGCTACTAATTAAACCAAAGATGAAAGCAGAATACAACATACTTTTCTAACGAATATAAATAATTTCTTTAGTTAAATAGGCCTTTCCTTCGTATTGCCATTCCATATTAATATCCCAGCGGCCACCTATCAAACTTTTTTTAGGTATGAGCAAAGTTGATTCAGAAATCGAAATCGGTATTTCGAAATCAAATTTCTTGTTAGATGGCCTATAGAGGGATACTATTCCTTTAATTTTATTAGGGACAAAAGTTGCAGGAAATCTAATTTCAGCCCCTTCTGAAGTCAATACAATTGTTGGTTTTTGTGCCAAATTCTGAGCGTTTTGTGTACGTTGCATCTCTTCTCCAAATCGTGCATCGTGTTTATAGTATTCTTCCACAACTAAATCATTATCGTATTTTGAATTGGATTGAACCTCAACAACAAAATACAAAATGAATGTCATGAATAAGCCAAATGCTATTACGATACCAGTTCCCCAATTGAATTTAATTTTCATATTTCATTTGTTTAATTAATCGAAGCTTCTTGGACTTAGAAAATTAGTCGTTGCTGTTTCAATTTTATTATTTCCGTTATAGACTTCTATCTCTAATTTAGTTTTATCCGTTTCTAACAGATATTGATTGATTTCGATAAACAATGTGCCGCTATTCATACCTTGTTTTGGAACAGTAAAATCTTGTTTACCAACCAATTTCAATGTACCCTTTATACCTACTAATTTAAAGTGTATGTCTTTAAATTCAGTATTAGTTTTATTAATTATTTTAAAGGTATACACATTACTGATATTTTCCCCTTTGTGTTGGAACAATTGTCCAGGCAAACGTAAAATTGACGCTTCTACATCGGTTCTTAAAAACAAAAGTCCAGTTAATACACCAATTAAAATTACTAAAACGGCAGAGTACCCCTTCATTCTAGCAGTAAATTGAAACTTGGTCTTTTTCTCGATTTCATCTTCAGAAGCATATCGAATTAATCCTTTTGGCAAACCAACTGTTTCCATAATTGAATCACATTCGTCAATACAAGCAGTGCAGTTTACACATTCTAATTGCGTTCCATTTCGAATATCGATTCCCGTTGGACAAACATGTACACATTGATGGCAATCAATACAATCTCCTTTTCCAGATGCAGCACGATCCTCATTTTTATTTAGCTTAGCTCTACCTGCTTCTTTTTCTCCACGAACAAAATCGTAGGCTACGTTAATGGATTTATTATCTAAAAGTACACCTTGTAATCTACCATAAGGACAGGCGATAATACATACCTGCTCTCTAAACCAAACAAAAACAAAATAGAATACTCCAGTAAAAATTAATAATGCAATTAAAGTACTTAAATGACTTTCAGGGCCATCTTCAATCATTTTAAATAATTCGTCGCTACTTATTAAATACGCTAAAAACACATTGGCAATAAAAAAAGAAATAACCAAAAATACTGACCATTTCAATCCTTTTTTTCTGATTTTTTCAGCGTTCCATTCTTGTTTGGCTAAACGAATTTGAGCCCCTCTATCTCCTTCTATCCAATATTCAATTCTACGAAAAACCATTTCCAAAAAAATAGTTTGTGGACAAATCCATCCACAAAAAATTCGCCCAAAAATTACGGTAAAGAGTATGACAAATACCACACCCAATATCATAAACAAAACAAACAAGTAAAAATCTTGAGGCCAAAACGGAAAACCAAAAATATTAAAACGACGTTCCAAAACATTGAACATCATAAATTGATTCCCATTAATTTTAATAAATGGATTGGCAATCAAAATAGCTAACAGAAAATAACTTACTATCTTACGGTATTCATATAACTTCCCGGAAGGTTTTTTAGGAAAGATAAATTTTCTATGTCCGGTTTCATCAATAGTTCCGATGCTGTCTCTAAATGATTCGTCTTGTATATTTGACATGGCATTGTAATTTTAAAAGACCAATTTCAAATTTGAAATTGGTC
>JAGOAF010000043.1 GCA_017984035.1 Flavobacterium sp. | reverse complement strand
AGTGGCTTTGTTAGCTGAAATTGTCTTGTAGCTTAATGTGTTCACAATTTTTATTTTTAATTAAACATTCCATCCCCAATAAAGGGGATGCAAAAGTACAATTATTTTTCTGAAATACAAATTGTCCTAAAATATTATTTAGTTCTGATTATCAGTAGCTAAACGATTTGTTTTTAGGCAACTTTTAGTTTTAGTTTTTTTTGAGCTTCCTTTTTGCTAAAATTGGCTTCGATTTTTCAAAACATCTTGATTTTTCAACCCTTTTTTGAATAAGAATCGTGCCGTCATTAGGTAAATCACGTCATTCAACCGATTTTTTTCTTATTTTAGCACTTTAAATTCTACTTATGAAAGCTAAAGCAACACTAAAACAAATCGCCAAAGAACTTAATGTTTCTGTTTCAACAGTTTCTAAGGCGCTTAATGATAGCCCTGAAATTAGCGAGCAAACAAAAACCAAAATTAAAGAATACGCCAAGCTTAAGAATTACAAGCCTAATGTTATTGGGTTGAATCTTAAGAATAGAAAAACCAAAACAATAGGTGTAATTATTCCCAATATTTTGAACTCGTTTTTTGCCAAAGTGTTTAGCGGAATTGAAAAGATTGCAGATGAGAAAGGCTACAATGTGATTATGTGTATTTCAAATGAATCTTTGGAAAAAGAGGCGCATACACTAGAGATGTTAAGCAATGGTACGATTGACGGATTCATTTTGTCTGTTTCAGAAGAAGCGCAAAAACAAAACAACTACGATCATTTTAAAGAAATTATCAATGACGGAACTCCTATAGTTATGTTTGATCGAATTGCTGAAGGAATTGATTGTGATAAAGTCATTGTCGACGATTTCGATTCAGCTTTAGATTCTACACAAAGATTGATTGATTTAGGATGTAAAAACATAGCGTTACTTTCATCCGTTGATAATTTAAGTGTTGGGAAATTGAGATTTGAAGGGTATTTAAAAGCTTTGGAAAAAAATAACATTCCAGTCAACTCCAATTTAATTGTTAGAACTAACTCAGAAGAGGATTTGAAAGTCCAAATGGAAGAAGTTTTTGCTAATAATAAAATCGACGGGATCTTTGCTTTAGAAGAGAATGATTCAGTTGCAGCTTTAAAAATTGGTTTAAAGAAAGGGTATAAAATCCCTGAAGAACTTTGTATCATTGGTTTTGCCGATGGGATTTTAGCTTCGAGAAGATTATCCCCAAGTTTAACCACAGTTAGCCAGCACGGAATTGAGATTGGAGAAGAAGCAGCCAAGTTATTAATTAAACGTTTGGAAGACGACTCGGAAGACGAACCGCCATATGAAACCAAAGTGATTAAGACCGTTTTAAAAGAACGCGAAACTACCGCAAGAGTATAAAAACAAAAAATCCATTCATTGAATGGATTTTTTTTATGTTATTAATGAGCTTCTAGCCAATCTTTGCCCATTCCAATTTCTACTTCCAATGGAACACTTAAGACCACCGCTTGTTCCATTTCGTGTTTGATCATTGGTTGGATTTTTTCCAATTCACTATTGTGAACGTCAAATACCAATTCGTCATGCACTTGCAGCAGCATTTTTGATTTCCAATTTTCAGCAATCAGTCTTTTGTGAATATTGATCATTGCTATTTTGATAATATCAGCAGCACTTCCTTGAATTGGGGCATTTACCGCATTTCGTTCAGCGGCACCGCGAACTATTGCATTGGCGGAGTTGATATCTTTTAAATAACGCCTACGCCCTAAAATAGTTTGTACAAAGCCATTTTCTCTCGCGCTTTCAATCTGATCCTGAATGTAGGATTTTAGTTTTGGATAGGTGATATAATAGGCTTCAATTAAGGCAGCACTTTCGGCACGAGAAAGCGAAGTTTGATTACTCAATCCAAATGCCGAAACACCATATATAATTCCGAAGTTAACCGTTTTGGCATGACTACGTTGTTCCTTTGTTACTTCTTCTAAAGGTACATTGAATACTTTTGCAGCTGTACTTTTATGAATGTCTTCGCCTTGCTGGAAAGCTTTGATCATATTCTCTTCTCCACATAAAGCGGCTATAATTCTAAGTTCTATTTGAGAGTAATCGGCAGAAAGTAAGGTGTAGTTTTCGTCTCGTGCAATAAATGCTTTCCTAATTTGTCTTCCGCGTTCTGTTCGAATAGGAATATTTTGCAAATTAGGATTATTGGAACTCAAACGACCTGTAGCGGCAACCGTTTGCATGTAATCGGTATGAACGCGATGCGTTTTGGCATCGACTTGCAATGGCAAGGCTTCGACATAGGTGTTTTGTAATTTGATTAGCGAACGCCAATCTAAAATAGCACTCACAATTTCGTTGTCTTTGGCCAAATAACTTAAGATTTCTTCCCCTGTTGCATATTGACCAGTTTTGGTTTTCTTTTGTTTGGCACCGCCAATTTTCAGTTTGTCAAATAAAATGTCTCCCAATTGTTTTGGAGAAGCCAAATTGAATTTTTCACCAGCAATTTCGTAAATGCGACTTTCTAATTTTGCAATATCGTCTCCTAACTCTTTCGATAACGATTGTAAGAAAGGAACGTCCAAATTGATTCCTTCTTTTTCCATGCTGGCTAATACAGTGACCAATGGAATTTCAATTTCTTCGAATAGTTTTTTAGTATGGGTTTTGTCTAATTCGGTGTTGAAAATTTCAGCAAGTTGCAAGGTTACATCAGCATCTTCCACGGCGTATTCTTTGATTTCTTCCAAAGGAACGTCCCGCATTGATTTTTGATTTTTTCCTTTTTTGCCAATCAACACTTCAATAGATTGCGGCGCATATTTCAAATAGGTTTCGGAGAGAATGTCCATGTTATGACGCATATCTGGGTTGATCAAATAATGCGCAATCATGGTGTCGAATAATTTTCCTTTTACCGTAACGCCATAATTGGACAATACTTTTAAGTCGTATTTTAAATTTTGACCAATTTTTTCGATTGTTTCGTTTTCGAAAAAAGGAACTAATTTTTCGATTAATGCCTGAGCTTCTGTTTGGTTCTCCGGAAACGGAATGTAAAACCCTTTTCCTTTTTCATACGAAAATGAAATGCCCACTAACTCTGCGTGTAAGGCATCAAGTCCTGTGGTTTCGGTATCAAAACAAACCGAAGTTTGGTTCTGCAAGTTTTGCAACAGCAATTTAATTCCTAAATCACCTTGAATAATTTGGTACGAATGGGTTGTGTTTTCTAATGTATTGTAATATTGATGACGGGTTTCATCAGCACCTTCATCGATTGCACTTCCAAAAAGATCAAATTGTTCTTCTGTTTTTGGTTGTGGTTTTTTGTATAATTTGGCTTCGTCAACTACCGGAGCAGTTTCTCCCTTTCTAAAGATGGTGTCAAATTGCTCGGCCATTCTTCGAAATTCTAGTTCGTTGAATAAAGCATCTGTTTTGTCTACATCAGGTGTAGACAATTCATAATCGGTTTCGTTAAATTGGACAGGACAGTCTAATAAAATTGTCGCCAAGGTCTTAGACAAAAGTCCTTTTTCCTTATTGGCTTCAATATTGTCTTTCATTTTCCCTTTCAACTTGTCGGTGTTGGCCAATAAGTTTTCCATGGAACCAAATTCCTTTAATAGTTTTTTAGCGGTAACTTCACCAACTCCAGGTAAGCCAGGAATATTATCAGCTGCATCTCCCATCATACCCAGAAAATCAATTACTTGCTCGGGTCTATCTATTTCAAATTTTGCCAACACTTCAGGGATTCCCCAAATTTCGATTCCGTTACCCATTCGAGCCGGTTTGTACATGAAGATATTTTCGGAAACCAATTGTGCAAAATCCTTATCAGGTGTCACCATGAAAACTTGGTAATTTTGTTTTTCAGCCTGTTTTGCGATGGTTCCAATTAAGTCGTCTGCCTCATATCCTTTTACCTCTATAATAGGAATGTGCATGGCGCGTAGTAATTCTTGTATATAAGGTACAGCAATTTTGATGGCTTCAGGAGTAGCGTCACGATGCGCTTTGTATTCTGGATAAATGTCATTACGTAAATCACTACCGCCTTTATCAAAAGCAACTGCTAAATGATCTGGTTTTTCCCTTTTGATCACATCCATTAAAGAATTCATAAATCCCATAATAGCTGAAGTATCTAGTCCTTTGGAATTGATTCGAGGATTTTTAATGAATGCATAATACCCTCTAAAAATTAAGGCATAGGCATCAAGAAGGAAGAGGCGTTTTTTGGCTGACATTGGTGTTTTGTTCTAAAAATTGAATCCGTAAAAATAAGTAAACCGAATTAAAGTTTTCTTCAAGAGTTAAATTTTAATCAATAAAAATCTTTTTGAAAAAATTAAGTCGTTATTTTGTCTCCAAATTTTGAAATTATGATTTTTGGATTACTTACTTTTTTCCTCATTTGGGCCGCTGTAGAATGGTTTTCATTTCAAGCAGTTCGTACCGTGTTAAAGCGAAAAAAAATGGTGACGGCTTATCAGATTATTTCAGTTGTACTAGCTGTTTATTTATTGTATACGATTTCTCAGTTTGATCGCTCTATTGGGCAAACTAGAAAAACAATGTTAGTATTGGCTTTTGCTTTGATGGTATATATTCCAAAAATGGTTTTGGCAATAATTATGATGACTGAAGATTTGTTTAGAGTTGGAAAGGGTTCGGCAAATTATTTGGTTAAGAAAAAACGTGACCAACCTTTTATTGCTTCTAGAAGAAAATTTGTAAGTCAATTAGGTTTAAGTATAGCTGCAATTCCATTCATGTCCATATTATATGGTATTTTTGAAGGGAAGTATAATTTTAAAGTAATCAAACAACCAATTTATTTTCCTGATTTGCCAGCCGAATTTGACGGTTTTACAATCACACAAATTTCAGATATCCATAGTGGTAGTTTTGATAATCCTGAGAAAATTCAATATGCAATTGATTTGATTAACGAGCAAAATTCAGATATGATATTATTTACAGGTGACATTGTAAATACACATGCAAAAGAAATGTTGCCCTGGATCGATACATTTAAAAGAATAAAAACGCATAATTTCGGGAAGTACTCGGTACTTGGGAATCACGATTATGGAGAATATGTTAGTTGGCCCACTCCAGAAGATAAAGAGAATAATTTTCAAGCAATTAAAAATTTATACGGTCAAATTGACTTTAAATTACTTTTAAATGAACATGCCGTAATTGAAAAAGGAGGACAAAAAATAGCATTGGTAGGTGTTGAAAATTGGGGGCATAATTTTAAGAAAGCGGGAGATATCAACAAGGCGTCTAATGGATTGACTTCAAATGATTTTAAAATTTTAATGAGTCACGATCCAAGTCATTGGGATTATGAAGTGCAACATCATGATAAAAATTTTCATTTGACATTATCGGGTCATACACATGGAATGCAGTTTGGAATTGAAATACCAGGTTATTTCAAATGGAGTTTGGCACAGTATGTGTATAAACAATGGGCAGGATTGTATGAAAACAAAGGTCGTTATGTTTATGTAAATCGTGGTTTTGGTTTCCATGCCTATTCAGGTCGAGTAGGAATTATGCCAGAAATTACAGTAATAGAGCTAAAAAAAGGCAATAAATTAGTGTAATTAACTAAAAATACTACATTTGTAAAATATTTATCTCTTGAAAAGCAGATTATAATAATTAAATTTTTGGTTTTATGTCAAAATTTGGAGAACTTATAAACGCACAAATTCCAGTGTTAATTGACTTTTACACGGATTGGAATGAGTCTTCGGTATCAATGCATCCTGTTATACGAGATGTTGCTGCCGCACTTGGTGATAAAGCCAAAGTGATTAAAATAGATGTCGATAAAAATCAAGAGCTAGCCGAGGCGCTTAGAATTAAAGGACTGCCAACTCTTATGATTTACAAAGAAGGTCAAATGGTTTGGCGACAAGCTGGAGAGCTTGATGCTAATGCGATCATTAATCTGGTACAAGAACAATTATAATAATAGATACTATTTATAACAAAAAAGTTTTATGATTCACTCATAAAACTTTTTTGTTTTAGACATCGATTGTAGAATTATTTTAAATATTAAAAAATAACACTATATTTGCATCGTTATTTATTAAAATCTAGATAATGAGGGGACGATAGTCCCCTCTTTTTATACAGCTATGACGTTCAAAGAAAAAGTAAATACACTAGTTGAAGAATGCCTTTTGGATAAGCCAAGTTTATTTTTGATTGACTTGACAATTACTGACGCCTTTAAAATCATCGTGAATATAGATGGCGATAACGGGGTAGCATTACAGGATTGTATAGATGTAAGTCGTTCAATTGAAAATAATTTAGACAGAGAAGAACAAGATTACTCTTTAGAAGTAGCCTCTGTAGGTGTGGGTTCGCCCTTAAAAATGGTGCGCCAATACAAAAAAAATATTGGTAGAACGCTGATTGTGAAGACATCAACTGAAAATATTGAAGCAGAATTAGTGGATGCTAATGATGATTTTGTAATTTTGTCATGGCAAGCAAGAGAACCAAAGAAAATTGGTAAAGGAAAAGAAACCGTTCAAAAAACGTTGGAACTTCCTTATACAGATATTAAAGAAGCAATTGTTACAGTAACATTTTAAATAAAGATTTCGCATGGAAAATTTAGCATTAATCGATTCATTTTCAGAGTTTAAAGATGATAAACTTATTGATCGTGTAACGCTTATGGCAATTTTAGAAGATGTATTTAGAAATGCATTAAAGAAAAAATACGGTTCAGATGATAATTTCGATATTATTATCAATCCTGATAAAGGAGATATGGAAATTTGGAGACGACGAGTAATCGTTGCTGATGAAGATTTGGATTTTGAAAACGAAGAGATTACTCTTACTGAAGCTAGAAAAATTGAAGCCGATTTTGAAATTGGAGAAGAGGTTTCGGAAGAAGTTAAATTAATTGATTTAGGAAGAAGAGCAATTTTGGCTTTGCGTCAAAACTTGATTTCTAAAATCCATGAACACGATAATACTAATTTGTACAAACAATTTAAAGATATTATCGGAGAAATATATACTGCCGAAGTGCACCATGTTAGACCAAGAGTTGTAATTTTGGTTGATGATGAAGGAAACGAAATTGTTTTACCAAAAGAAAAACAAATTCCATCTGACTTTTTCCGCAAAGGAGACAATGTTCGAGGAATTATCGAAAGTGTCGAATTGAAAGGCAACAAGCCTCAAATTATTATGTCAAGAACCTCAGATGTATTCTTGGAAAAATTATTCGAACAAGAAATCCCTGAAGTTTTTGACGGTTTAATTATGGTTAAAAATGTAGTTAGAATTCCTGGTGAAAAAGCAAAAGTAGCAGTAGATTCTTATGATGATAGAATTGATCCAGTAGGAGCCTGTGTTGGTATGAAAGGATCTAGAATTCATGGAATTGTTCGTGAATTAGGAAATGAAAACATAGACGTTATAAATTATACAACTAATAATCAATTGTATATTACTCGTGCTTTGAGTCCAGCAAAAGTATCTTCAATTAAGATCAATGAAGACACTAAAAGAGCTGAGGTGTTTTTGAAACTAGAAGAAGTTTCTAAAGCAATAGGTAGAGGTGGACACAATATCAAACTAGCTGGTTTGTTAACAGGATATGAATTGGATGTAATTCGTGAAGGCGATGTGGCAAGCGGAGAAGAAGATGATATCGAATTAACAGAGTTCTCTGACGAAATTGAAGAATGGATTATTGATGAATTTGCTAAAATTGGTTTGGATACTGCAAGAAGTATTTTAAAACAAGAGGTGGCAGATTTAGTGAGAAGAACGGATTTAGAAGAAGAAACAATTCTAGATGTAATCAAAATACTTAAAGAAGAGTTTGAGAATTAATTCCAATTCTTGAATAAATATCTTAATTTCTAATGTACATGAATTAAGAAACACAACAAAAAGATAATAATAAAAAGGTTTTATGTCTGAAGAGAGAGTAATAAGAATTAACAAGGTTTTAAGGGAATTAAACATTTCGTTAGAAAGAGCAGTAGATTATCTGAAAGATAAAGGAATTGCTATTGATGCAAATCCTAATGCTAAAATTTCTGAACGTGAGTTTGGCATCTTACAAAGTCAATTTGCGGGCGATAAGGGTAATAAAGAAGCTTCTAAAGAAGTAGGGGAAGAGAAAAGAAAAGAAAAAGAAGCTTTGCGTATTCAACGCGAACAAGAAATTGAAGAAAAGCGCAAACAAGAAGAGGAGCGTCAAGAAGTTATTAAAGCAAAAGCTGTAGTAACAGGCCCAATTCAAGTAGGTAAAATTGAACTCAATCCTAAAAAGCCTATAGCTACACCAGCTACTCCTGCAGAAGTTAAATCTCAAGATGTTGTTTCAGAAAAACCTATTGCAGACAAAAAAGAAGTAAAACCAGTTACTACTGAGGCTCCTAAAGAGTCGAAAAAAACAGTAGCGACCGAAGTTAAAGCAGATGTTACGGAAGATGATGCTCCAGTAGACGAAACTATTACTACACAGTATCAGAAATTATCAGGTGCTACTTTGACTGGTCAAACAATTGATTTGTCTCAGTTCAATAAACCCAAAAAGAAAAAAGAAGATCCTAAAATTACTCCTAATAAACCAGGGGCGCCAGGCGCACCGGGTAGTGGGGCTAATGCGGGGAAAAATAAAAGAAAGCGAATTGTAGCTAAGCCATCTACTCCAGGTGAGCCAGGTGCTCCAAATCCAAACAAAATAACACCTAATTCTGGAGGAGGATTTAATGCAAATAGAGGTGCTAAGCCCGGTTTTGTAAAAGGTAACCGACCTGCAATTGTTGCAAAAGTAGAGCCTACAGAAGAAGAAGTAAAAAATCAAATCCGTGAAACTTTAGAAAAACTTCAAGGAAAAGGAGGTAAATCTAAAGCGGCTAAATACAGAAGAGATAAAAGAGATACACACCGTCAAAAATCAGATGAAGAGCAAAGAGCTATAGACGAAGGAAGTAAAACGATTAAAGTTACTGAGTTTGTTACTGTAGGTGAAATTGCGATTATGATGGACGTGCCTATTACTAAAGTAATTGGTACTTGTATGTCACTTGGAATTATGGTAACCATGAATCAGCGTTTGGATGCTGAAACATTAACTATTGTTGCCGATGAATTTGGTTATGAAGTAGAATTTATTACCGTTGATATTGAAGAAGCCATTCAGGTTGTTGAAGATAAAGAAGAAGATTTAATGTTCAGAGCTCCTATTGTTACGGTGATGGGACACGTAGATCACGGTAAAACCTCTTTGTTAGATTACATTCGTAAAGAAAATGTAATTGCAGGAGAGTCTGGAGGAATCACCCAGCACATTGGTGCTTATGGTGTGACTTTGGATAACGGACAAAAAATCGCATTTTTAGATACTCCAGGTCACGAGGCTTTTACAGCAATGCGTGCGCGTGGAGCTCAGGTTACCGATATAGCAATTATTGTAATTGCTGCGGATGATGACATCATGCCACAAACGAAAGAGGCTATTAGTCACGCTCAAGCGGCAGGTGTTCCAATTATTTTTGCAATCAATAAGGTCGATAAGCCAAATGCTAATCCAGATAAGATTAAAGAAAGATTGGCTGGAATGAATTTACTTGTTGAAGATTGGGGTGGTAAAATCCAATCTCATGATATTTCTGCAAAAACCGGTTTAGGGGTAAAGGAATTACTTGAAAAAGTATTGCTTGAAGCAGAAATTCTAGATTTAAAATCAAATCCAAACAAAGCAGCGCAAGGAACTGTTGTTGAAGCTTTCTTGGATAAAGGAAAAGGATATGTTTCTACTTTGTTAGTACAACATGGAACCTTGAGAATTGGAGATTATATGTTAGCGGGTAAACATCATGGTAAAATTAAGGCCATGCATGATGAACGTGGTCATGTAGTAATTGAAGCGGGACCTTCAACTCCGGTATCTGTTTTAGGTTTGGACGGTGCAGCAACTGCAGGGGATAAATTCAATATTTTTGAAGATGAAAAAGAAGCAAAACAAATTGCTTCCAAACGTTCTCAATTGATGCGTGAGCAATCAGTTAGAACACAACGTCATATTACATTAGATGAAATTGGTCGAAGAATTGCATTGGGTCAATTTAAAGAATTGAACGTGATCCTTAAAGGAGACGTAGATGGTTCTGTTGAGGCTTTGTCTGATTCGTTCTCTAAATTATCTACTGAAGAAGTTCAAATTAACATTATACATAAAGGAGTAGGTGCAATTACTGAAACTGATGTAATGTTAGCTTCAGCATCTGATGCAATTATTATTGGATTTAATGTTCGTCCTGCTGGAAATGCAAGACAGTTAGCAGATAAAGAAGAAATTGATATCCGTTATTACTCTATTATCTATGCTGCTATTGACGACTTGAAAGATGCAATGGAAGGAATGTTAGCTCCTGAAATGAAAGAAGAAGTTCTGGGTACGGCTGAAATTAGAGAGATATTTAAAATCTCTAAAGTTGGATCTATTGCGGGATGTATGGTTATGGATGGTAAAATTACAAGAAACGCTAAGGTTCGTGTAGTTAGAGAAGGAGTAGTTGTATTTGATGGCGAATTAGTAGCGCTGAAACGTTTTAAAGACGATGTGAAAGAAGTTACTAAAGGCTATGATTGTGGTATTCAAATCAAAGGATACAATGATATCGAAGAAAGAGATGTTATTGAAGCCTACCATGAAGTAGCCATCAAAAAGAAATTGAAATAAGATTTACAAGCATAAAAAAATCCCGATTATTCGGGATTTTTTTATGCCTAATTATTGTTGAGGTTTTATGAGTAATGTGTTTTTATATCTTTTTTTGATTTCTATAAAACTTCTTTCCGCTTCCATTCTAGATTTAAAGTTGCCGACCCATACTTTATAGTTGGGAGTATTAAATACAATAGTCGCATCAATGTCTTTAAATTCTTGTTTAAATTGAATTACAGTTTTTTTTGCTTTTTCACTTTCTCCACTAAATATCTGAATTTTATATCTCTCTTTTGAAGCTAATGATGGGTTAATTTTTCGCTTTTCTACAATTAAATGTGCTACTTTATCTTCTGTAATTGTATTGCTTTTTGATGTTTGTGCCTGAATTACAACACAATAAAAAGCAGTAAAAATAAATACAAAAACTACTTTTGAAACGCCTAAAATTCTCATAATGTGATGATTTTTAAACAAAAGTAATATTTATAAAGTTACTACAATTGGATAAAATTATTTAGAATTAATATAAATTGAATTTAAGATTATTTTAAGGTTTTGAGAATAGTTCTTAAGTCGTATTTTTGTGCAAGTTTAAAAAGAATGTATGCGTTTTTTATAAATTTGTTATATAGAAAACATAGTACCAATTTTAGTAGATAATCATTATACTATATGAAAAAGGTGGGTAACCATAATTCGGTCTTAAAGAAATTATATTTCTGCTTAGCATTAAC
>JAGOAF010000042.1 GCA_017984035.1 Flavobacterium sp. | reverse complement strand
TGAATCTTGAAAATGAAAAAACCCTTTAAAATAAAGGGTTTTCAGAGGTTAGTTGTGGTCCCACCTGGGCTCGAACCAGGGACCACCTGATTATGAGTCAGGTGCTCTAACCAACTGAGCTATAGGACCGGTTAAGAGTGTGCAATATTACTACTATTTTTAATTTGCTACAACTATTTTTGAAGCAGTTTTTAAAAAACTACCTATTTCTAATTATGCAAAAAAGAAACCCACTGATAGTGAGAATACTATTGTGGTATTTCTTGACACAATTCGATCAAAACACCATTCGTGCTTTTAGGATGTAAGAAAGCGACAAGCTTATTATCAGCCCCTTTTTTAGGTGTTTCATTTAATACGACAAAGCCTTCTTTTTGAAGTCGGGCGATTTCTGAAACAATATCTTCCACATCAAAGGCAATATGATGAATTCCTTCGCCTTTTTTTTCAATAAATTTAGCTATCGGGCTTTCGGGATGGGTTGCCGCTAATAACTCGATTTTATTAGGCCCATTCAAAAAAAACGAAGTAGTTACCCCTTCACTTTCCACTACTTCAGCTTTGTATGCTGGCGCACCAAACAATTTTTCAAAAAGAACGTTTGAAACGTCTAAATCTTTTACTGCTATTCCGATATGTTCTATTTTTCTCATGATATTGACTTCAATTTCGGTTTAAAAATACAGAATTTGAAACCAAATTCCGAATCCCAACACTATAATATTTCTCTAAAAAGTTTCCATTCCATTAAATATAGTTGTTATTTTGTGGTATCAAATTTTCAATTCGTTATGAGCAAGTCCTTTTTTAATTACTGTATTGCTTTGATGTTAGTTCTTCTGGCTAGTTGTGCCAAAAGAGGTAACATTACTGGCGGCACAAAAGACACCATCGCTCCGGTATTAAAAGCCAGTTTTCCCAAAAACTTTAGTACAGAATTTAAAGGCAAAACCATCAAATTAACCTTTGACGAATTCATTAAGTTAAAGGATTTGAAAAAACAACTCGTAGTGTCGCCACCCCTAAAAAACGAACCGCTTATACTACCTAGTACAGCTAGCAAAATCATTTCCATTACCATTAACGATACACTGCAAGAGAACGCTACCTATAGCTTTAATTTTGGGCAAAGTATTGCCGATAATAACGAGGGAAACCCATTGAATCAATTCAAATATGTGTTTTCTACCGGAAAAACGATTGATTCCTTGGCTATTAGTGGGAAAGTAAAAGACGCTTACTTCAAAGAGGCCGAATCCTTTGTTTCGGTAATGTTGTACGATGTGACCGCAAACTTTAACGACTCGATTGTGTACAAACAAACACCACGCTATGTTACCAATACGTTGGACAGTTTAAAGACATTTCGCTTGGAGAATCTTAAAGCCGGAAAATACCTTTTGGTAGGGATGAAAGATTACAATTCAAATAATAAATTTGACCCTAAAAAAGACAAAATTGGGTTTTTAAAACAATTTATAACGGTACCAAACGACACCGTTTACGAATTGGAATTATTCAAAGAGCATTTGCCATTTAAAGCATACAAACCTACTCAGGTGTCGGGCAATAGATTACTAATGGGATACGAGGGAAATTTAAAAGCTAAAGAAAACAGACCCCAAATTATTTTAAAAAATAAAGAACAAATTTTACCCACAGTAATCACGCAATTCCCTAAAAAAGATTCCATACAAGTTTGGTATAAACCCATAAAAACAGATTCTCTTTCAATTTCTGTAATTCAAAATAAATACAATAAAGTCTTTAGTTTTAAAATTAAAGAACAAAAAAAAGACACGTTAAATATCAAAATACACCAGCAAGGAAGCTTGAATCCAAAAGAGCGTTTTTCGCTAGAAAGCGCTACGCCATTAGTGCAATTTGACAAAACGAAAATGAGTTTAGTCAACAAAAAATCGGAACCTATTGCTTTTACTTCTGAATACGATGAGTTCCAACAAGTACTCTATTTGAATTTTAAAAGAGATGCAGATGAAGAATACCAATTCAAATTAAAAGCCGGAGCAGTAACTGATTTCTTTGAAAAAGCAAATGATAGCTTGAATTTCAAAATCAATGCTAGTTCGTTAGAAAATTATGGCAATTTGATTGTTAATCTTCAAAACGCGAAACGTTTTCCGGTTCTTGTCGAATTAACCAATGATAAAGGAGAGACCATTTTTTCCAACTACTCCGAAAAGCAGACTACACTAGACTTCAGCTTGATTCAACCTGCAAAATATACCTTGCGTGCTATTTATGATGATAATAAAAATAAAGTATACGATCCTGGAAATTTCTTAGTAAAACAATACGCCGAAGAAGTTATTTATTATTCTAAAGAAGTAGAAGTAAGGGCTAATTGGGATGTGGTACAAGCGTTCGATTTAAGTATTCCCTATACTCCTGAACCAAAGGTGAAAAATAAACCAAAAAAAGAACCTAAAAAATAACGACTATAACAATTGAAACTGGTCTTGATCCTTTAAAAAATCAAGTTTTTTTCTAGTATCAAGCAACCTGTTTTTGTCTAATTCAGCAATAAAAACACCTTCACCTTTTTGAGGCTCAAGTACTGAATTACCCAAATAATCAACTATTTGACTATGGCCAACATACTCTAAATTAGTACCGTCAACCCCCAATCGATTCACGCCAATAGTGTAACTCATGTTTTCTATGGCACGTGCTTTTAGTAAAGTATCCCAAGCGTTAATTCTTGTTTTAGGCCAATTAGCTACATAAATAAGCAAGTCGTAGTTTTCGGTGTTTCTTGAAAAAACAGGAAAGCGCAAATCGTAACAAATCAATGGGCAAATTTTCCATCCTTTGTATTCGATAATTATTTTTTCAGTTCCTGCGGTAAATACTACATTTTCGCCAGCTAAAGTGAACAAATGGCGTTTGTCGTACTGTTGAACTTCGCCAGTTGGAAAAACAAATACCATCCTATTGTAAAACTTTCCATCCTCAGTAACAATTAAACTACCTGTAATAGCGCATTTTCTGGCTTTTGCCAATGATTGCAACCACAACATCGTTTGGCCTTGCATGGTTTCGGCAACAGCCTCAGCTTGCATGGTAAAACCTGTAGTAAACATTTCAGGAAGCACAATTAAATCAACTTCAGAAACTATTGTATTGATTTTGGCTTCGAAATAATTCCGATTGAGTTGAGGGTCTTCCCATACCAATGGCGATTGAATCACTGCTACTTTCATGCTTTTATTTTTTACAAAAATAAGAAATATCAACTTACTAAAACTTACCTATATTAGTAAAAATTTATATTATGAAAAGAACACTTTTTGCTTTATTTATGCTAAGCTCTGTGCTACTTACTGCACAAGAAAAATCAGGGTCCGAATTATTTTTTGAAAACCTGAAAAAACTATGTGGAAAATCTTTTGAAGGTGAGGTAAAAGAGGGAAACAACGCTACTTTCAAAGATAAAAAATTGGTAATGCATGTTAGAAATTGCGATGAGAAAACCATCCGTATTCCATTTTTTGTAGGCGAAGATAAATCAAGAACTTGGGTACTAACACTCGAAAATAATCGAATCAAGTTGAAACACGATCACCGTCATGAAGATGGATCAGAGGACAAAATAACACAATATGGAGGAACAAGTACGAATACAGGTTCGGCTTCAGTACAAATTTTTCCTGCTGATCAGGAAACATTTGATTTGATTCCGGCTGCCGCAGCTAATGTGTGGTGGATTACTTTAAACGAAAATTCGTTTACCTATAATCTCAGACGCATTGGTTCGGACCGATTATTTACAGTACATTTTGATTTGACAAAAACATTGCCAACGCTTGATGCACCATGGGGATGGAAAGATTAAAAAAAACGCATTCCGAAAAGGAATGCGTTTTTTTATTAAAAGTAGTGGTGAGTTATATTACACTTGCTACTAAATATTCTCTGTTCATACGAGCAATGTTTTCTAATGAAATACCTTTTGGACATTCCACTTCACAAGCTCCTGTATTCGTACAGTTACCAAATCCTTCTTCGTCCATTTGGCGCACCATGTTCAACACACGATTAGTTGCTTCCACTTTACCTTGAGGTAACAAGGCATATTGAGATACTTTAGCACCAACAAAAAGCATTGCTGAACCATTTTTACAAGTAGCTACACAAGCTCCACAACCAATACAAGCTGCTGCTTCAAAAGCTTTATCAGCATCGTCTTTAGCAACTGGAGTAGCATTAGCGTCAATTGTATTTCCAGATGTATTTACGGATACAAAACCACCTGCTTGTTGAATTCTATCAAAAGCACTTCTGTCAACTACTAAATCTTTGATCACTGGAAAAGCTCTACTTCTCCATGGTTCTACAAAGATAGTATCACCGTCTTGGAACATACGCATGTGCAATTGACAAGTTGTTACACCTGAATCTGGTCCGTGAGCACGTCCGTTAATGAACAACGAACACATTCCGCAAATTCCTTCACGACAATCGTGGTCAAATGCGATCGGCTCAGTTCCTTCGTTAATTAATTGCTCGTTCAATTGGTCTAACATTTCCAAGAATGAACTCGCTGTAGAAACTTCGTTTAATTTGTAAGTTTCTAATTGCCCTTTGGCTTTAGAGTCTTTTTGACGCCAAATTTTAAGGGTTATATTGATGTTTTTTGCTGAAGACATAATTCTAATTATTTATAATTTCTAGCTGCAATTTTGATAAACTCGTATTTCAATTCTTCTTTATGAAGCTCGGCCTGTGTGATGTCATCACCTTTGTATTCCCAAGCACCCACAAAAGAGAAGTTTTCATCATCACGCAGTGTTTCACCTTCTGCATCTTGATATTCTTCACGGAAGTGACCTCCACAAGATTCATTACGTTGTAAAGCATCCATTGCCATCAATTGACCTAAGTCAATAAAATCAGCTACACGAAGTGCTTTTTCTAATTGAGGATTCAACTCGTCTGCAGTACCAGGAACGTTAACTTCTTTGTAGAACTCCGCTTTCAAAGCTGCAATTTCTGCAATAGCTGCTTTTAATCCTGCTTCGTTTCTGCCCATTCCTACTTTATTCCACATAATCAATCCCAAACGTTTGTGGAAATGATCCACCGATTTAGAACCTTTATTATTTAAGAATTGATTGATGGTCTCTTTTACTCTGTTTTCAGCTTCTGCGAATTCTGGCAAATCAGTTGAGATTTTTCCGGTACGAATATCGTCTGCTAAATAGTTAGAGATTGTGTATGGCAATACGAAATATCCGTCAGCCAAACCTTGCATCAAAGCTGAAGCTCCTAAACGGTTCGCTCCGTGATCAGAGAAATTTGCTTCTCCTGCAACGAAACAACCTGGAATAGTAGATTGCAAGTTGTAATCTACCCAAACACCACCCATGGTGTAGTGTACTGCTGGATAGATCTTCATTGGTGTTTCATACGGATTTTCATCGGTAATTTTTTGGTACATGGTAAACAAGTTACCATACTTTTCTTTCAACCATTCTTTTCCTAAAGCAGTAATTTCTTCTGCTGTTGGATGATGATTTCCTTTGGCGAATGCCGCTTGTTTTCCTTTGCTTTGAATCTCAGAAGAGAAATCTAAATAAACCCCTTCGTTAGTATCATTCGCTTCAATTCCTTTTCCTTCATCACATACTTCTTTGGCAGCTCTTGAAGCTACGTCACGAGGTACTAAGTTTCCAAAGGCAGGATATTTTCTTTCTAAGAAATAATCTCTTTCTTCTTCAGATAATTGCGTTGGTTTTAATTTTCCTGCGCGAATTGCCTCTGCGTCTTCTTTTTTCTTAGGTACCCAAATTCGTCCTGAGTTACGCAAAGACTCTGACATCAAAGTCAATTTAGCTTGGTTCGTTCCATGAACTGGGATACAAGTTGGGTGAATTTGAACAAAACAAGGGTTAGCAAATAAAGCTCCTTGTTTGTGTACTTTCCATCCTGCTGTTACGTTACTTCCCATAGCGTTTGTAGAAAGGAAATATACATTTCCATACCCACCTGAAGCTATGACAACCGCATGTGCTGAATGTCTTTCAATTGCTCCTGTAACTAAGTTACGAGCGATAATTCCACGAGCTTTTCCGTCTACTTTTACCAAGTCTAACATTTCGTGACGATTGAACATTTCAATACGCCCTAAACCTATTTGTCTTGATAGAGCAGAATACGCTCCTAATAATAATTGTTGTCCTGTTTGACCTGCAGCATAAAACGTACGTTGTACTTGTGTTCCTCCAAAAGAACGGTTGTCCAACATTCCGCCGTAGTCTCTAGCAAAAGGAACACCTTGAGCCACACATTGGTCAATAATATTTCCAGATACTTCCGCTAAACGGTGAACGTTAGCTTCACGTGCTCTATAATCTCCCCCTTTAATGGTGTCGTAGAACAATCTATACGTACTATCACCATCATTTTGATAGTTTTTAGCTGCATTGATTCCCCCTTGTGCAGCAATTGAGTGCGCACGACGTGGTGAATCTTGGAAACAAAATGCTTTTACATTGTACCCCATTTCTGCAAGCGAAGCGGCTGCAGAAGAACCTGCTAAACCAGTTCCGACAACGATGATGTCAATTTTTGGTCTATTGTTAGGCGCAACTAATTTTAAATGATCTTTATAATCAGTCCATTTCTGTGAAATGTGACCTTCTGGTATTTTTGAATCTAACTTCATAATATCTTCTGATGTTGATTTATTTTAAGAAAAAGTGAATGTAAACTGGAATGATTGCAAACAATAGCGGAACTATAATCGCAAACGCTGCTCCTGCCTTTTTAATTGCAGGCGTATATTTTGGATTATTCAATCCTAGGGATTGGAAAGCGCTTTGAAATCCATGAAGTAAATGGAATGCTAATGTAACCATTGCCAATACATACAAGATGGTTGCAACTAAACCTGTTTTTGGATCTTTAAAGAATGCTAATGTAATCTTGTGCAAATCTTTGTATCCTTCTTTAATTTTAACATTGGCAGCAGCATCGAAAAATTCGGTTCTGTTTTCAATCTTAATCATTTTTTGATCTATTTGTGCTTTAGGCAGGTAGCCTCCATCTGTAGTCAAAAAATACTCTTGTTCTTGACCTTGAATTCCTATTGAAATGGTTTGCAATGGCATGTTTTTATCAAAATGCATAACAGCCCAGAAATTCACCATATGTGTTACAATAAAAACCAAAATCACAGTTCCTAGAACCGCCATATTTCTTGAAGAAAATGAACTTGAAGAACCGTCTGTTTTAGCATAAGCAACCGGCCTAGCTTTTTTGTTTTGAACAGTCAATACAATCCCATCAATAGCATGAAATACAATTGATAGGTATGTAACATAAGATAAAATTTTTACTGCCGGGTTAGTCGTCATAAACAACGCATACTGATTGAAATGCAATGCATCGCTAAAAATTAACTGAAGATTCCCTGCTAAATGCCCCAAAAGGAACAAACATAAAAATAAACCTGTAAAAGCCATCCAATATTTTTTTGCAATAGAAGACTTTAGAATTGCAGATTTTGCCATAATAATTTGAATAAATTTTTATTAAATAGTGTGACAAAAATAGGAGAAATCCAATTCAACTACAACCTTTTCGCCGTTATTTATAATCATTTTAAAGTGTTTTGATAAAAATAGTGCTAAATCAATAAACACAAGGCTTTAGGATGTAATTATATTAAACAATTCCTAATATTTTGAAATTTAATTAAACGTATTTATACGCAGTGATATCTACTTATAAATAAAGAATTACTATTTTTTATTTCGATTTATTCTACAATCCGTAAAAATTGAGAAATGACCAATTATATACTAGTAAAAAAATTGGTATTCGAAAATCGAATTTTAATTTTACCGATTCAAAACAAAAAGAATGAAAACAGGAATTGACGCTATTGCATTTGACGTTGCTCAACTGCATTTGCCTATAAAAACATTGGCAACTGCCCGAAATATAGAACCCGAAAAACTAGAAAAAGGGCTAGGTTTGATTAAAATGACATTGCCAGATGTGCATCAAGACACTGTAGTTTTTGGCGCTAATGCCTTGACCAAACTAGTTTTGGAAAACCAAATCAACCTGAATGAAATTGCTAGAATTTATGTAGGTACCGAAAGCGCTATAGACAGTTCAAAACCGATCAGTTCTTTTTTGATTGCTTTAATGGAGCAAAAATTTGGAGAAGATATTCTAGCCAATTGTGATGTGGTGGATTTTACTTTTGCCTGTATTGGTGGCGTAGATGCTTTGCAGAACTGTTTGGACTTTGTACGACTTAATCCGGGGAAAAAAGCAATTGTTGTTACTACTGACTTTGCCAAATACGATTTGAATTCGACCGGAGAATACACTCAAGGTGCAGGAGCTGTAGCCATGTTAGTGACTGCCAATCCTAAAATAATTGCTTTCGAAAACGAATGGGCGACCAGTACCAAAGGCGTTTTTGATTTCTTCAAACCCTACCGAACAATTTCAAAAGAGGCCATCACTGGCAACAACGAAAACAAGGAATGGTTTGCTAATCTAGAAGCTGAAATTGAAATCCACAAAGACCAACCCGTTTTTGATGGCCAATATTCCAATCAATGTTATATGGATCGTACGCGCAACGCTTACTTTTCGTTGAAAAAATTAAAAAACACTACCGAAACGCTATATGCAACTTGGGAAAGCATCATCATGCACTTGCCGTATTCGTTTCAAGGACGCCGTATGCTTTCTGAAATTTATGCTCTTGACGCAGCAAACCCAATTATTTCAGGAAATGAATCTCCTGAAGACTATCAGAACAAATTGAAAGAAGTTAGCAAATCAGAGGAGTACCGTGCTTTTGTTAACCAAAAATTACAACCAGCAGAAATCGCATCTTCATTAATTGGTAATTTATACACGGGATCCATTTTCATGGGATTCCTGTCTACTTTAGCCCATTTTGCCAACATTAATAAAGATATTCTCGGAAAGAAATTTGGTTTTTTAGCTTATGGTAGTGGCTCTAAATCGAAAGTGTTTGAAGGCACCATTCAAGCTGATTGGCGATTGGCCGTGATCAAAACCCAATTGTTTGAAACATTAGAACAAAGCCAAGAGATTGATTTTGCTACTTACGAAAAGTTACATAAAAAAGAGCAGAAAAAGAGTGTGAAGTCTCCTAAAAGCGAATGGATATTAGACCACATTGAAAATGAAAATCCAAATCTAATTGGTGCTAGATATTACAAATGGATTGATTAGATTTGTATCCTAATAAATTCTAATTCGTATGAAATACCATCCAATAGACCGCAATTTATTTATTAAAAACCGCGCTAAATTCACTGCTGAAATGAAGCCAAAAAGTGTAGCCGTTTTTAATTCGAATGATATTTATCCTATTAGTGCTGATAGCACCATGCCATTTGCACAACACCGCGACATCTTTTATCTAAGCGGTGTAGATCAAGAAGAAAGTATTTTATTGCTTTTCCCGGACGCACCCTATGAGCATCAAAGAGAGATGCTGTTTTTGAGAGAAACCAATGATCATATTGCCGTTTGGGAAGGTGAAAAATTAACTAAAGAGCGTGCTTTCGAGGTGTCGGGAATCAAAACTGTGTATTGGTTAACTGAATTTGAAAAAGTGTTGTTTGAAATGATGACACATTCTGAAACCATATATATCAATACCAACGAACACTATCGTGCCACAGTAGAAACCGAAACTCGCGAAGCCCGTTTTGTAAAAAGGTGGAAAGAAAAGTATCCTGCACATGCTGTAGCCAAAAGCAATCCGATATTACAACGCCTTCGTTCGGTTAAAGAAACTGTAGAATTGGAGTTAATCCAAAAAGCCTGCGATATTACTGAAAAAGGATTTAGAAGAGTTTTGTCTTTTGTTCAACCTGAGGTAACCGAATATGAAATCGAGGCCGAATTTGCTCACGAGTTCCTTCGCAATCGTTCCAAAGGTTTTGCTTATACGCCTATTATTGCTTCGGGAAATAATGCCAATGTGTTGCATTATATCGAGAACAATCAAGTTTGTAAAGCCGGCGATTTGATATTACTAGACGTGGCTGCTGAATATGCCAATTATTCAAGTGATATGACCAGAACAATTCCAGTTTCAGGTCGTTTTACCGAAAGACAAAAAGCAGTCTACAATGCTGTTTTGCGTGTTAAAAATGAAGCAACTCAAATGCTAACTCCAGGGACGTTATGGAAACAATACCATATTGAAGTGGGCAAAGTTATGACGTCTGAATTATTAGGTTTAGGCTTAATTGACAAAGCCGATGTACAAAACGAAAATCCAGATTGGCCTGCTTACAAAAAATATTTTATGCACGGCACTTCACACCACATGGGATTAGATACACACGATTACGGCATCTTAACCGAACCCATGCAAGCTAATATGGTGTTTACCGTAGAACCTGGAATTTATATTCCAGCCGAAGGCTTTGGTGTTCGATTAGAAGATAATGTGGTCATTCAAGAAAAAGGATCTCCTTTCAACCTAATGCGCAACATTCCAATTGAGGTAGAGGAAATCGAAAGTTTAATGAATGCCTAAATAGAAGAATAGATAGAAAAAACGGTTTGCGAAAGTGAACCGTTTTTTTTATTTGAATTAGTATAGCTTAACTTATAATTTGCGCATTCCATTTGAAAAAACATTGCGCTCTTTGTGTTTATAATTTACCTTTGCCACAATGAAAACAACCCATTTCAAAAACACTTCCATCAGCTATACCGACCAAGGTAAAGGAACGGCTATTGTGTTATTGCATGGCTTTTTGGAAAATAAAAAAATGTGGGACGCTTTTATCCCAGAATGGAGCAAAAAATTCCGAATTATAACCATTGATTTATTGGGACATGGCGAAACGGGTTGTATGGGATATGTCCATTCCATGGAAAACAACGCCGATGTAGTTCACGAAGTTCTTGCTAAATTACGCCTTAGAAAAGCAATACTCGTCGGACATTCCATGGGAGGTTATGTAGCTTTGGCTTTCGCCGAATTGTATCCAGAGTTAGTCAAAGGGTTGGTGTTATTAAATTCCACCTCCAGAGCTGATAGCGACGAACGTAAAATCAATCGGGATCGCGCTATTAAGGCGGTAAAACAATCGTTTCAAAATTTCATTTCGTTATCCATCTCCAATTTGTTTAGCGAAGAAAATAGAGAACGCCTTTCAGAAGCGATTGATCGAGTAAAACAAGAAGCATTAACTACACCTCTTCAGGGAATTGTTGCCTCGTTAGAGGGAATGAAAATTCGAAATGACAGAGAAGTTTTATTGCATTTAACTCCCTATCCCAAACTATTGGTGTTAGGCAAAAAAGATCCTGTTTTAAACTACGAAGAAACCAAAGAACAAATAGAAGACAGTCAAGTTCAATTGATCAGTTTTCCTGATGGTCATATGTCACACATTGAAAACCAAGACGCTTTACAGGATGTCTTGTTTCAATTTTACAAATCGGTAAAATCCTAATTTATCTTTTCAGTAAAGGGAATTGTTTCGTCCAAAATTTCAG
>JAGOAF010000041.1:6605-11543 GCA_017984035.1 Flavobacterium sp. | reverse complement strand
TTAGGACTGTTCCAAACGTATTTTTTAATATTGGTAACAGCTACTTTTTTGTATTCGTTCCAGTTGGTATTGAATTCATAATGATCTAAATCAAATTGAAATAATAAGGAGTCGATCACTGGTGAAGTTATGGTTTTTGCTATTGCTCGTTGTTTTTTGTAATTGGCAATATTATTCGTTTTTACTATTGGTTTTAATAGTTCAATTACACTATTTTTAAATTTATCATTGACTCTTTTCTGAGACGTAATGGCTGCAAAAGCTTGTTGGTTAGTAATAACGAATTGGTATTCTCTGGATTCAATATCGGTGATCCCATTCGTGAAAATTTTCCAATTGACTTCGCTGACTAATTTCTCATCTGTAAGTTTTTCAAAATACTCATGTGCAATTGGATGTAACTCTTTGCGTTCGTTTCCTTTTTTTAAGGCTACCAAATAGCGCATTAAATTGACGCCGTTGGTTTTGTCTTTTTCATATTCAGCTTTTAGAAAAGGCAATTGTTGTTTTGGATTCAAGGCTAATTTTACTTCGGAAAGAAATTTATCTTTTTTTAATTCCCCAGTAAATCGAGCCAGTTCTAATCCATTTTCGTCTAAAACTAAAAAGGTAGGAAAGGTTTTGACATTGTATTTAGTTTTAAAATCCTCAGAGCCAGTTTTTTCAAAATTCAAACCTGCAAATACATAGTTGGAGTTCATAAATGCAATTACCTCTGCATCTTTAAGTGTAGTAGCTTTAATGTTCTTACAATGTGGACACCAATCAGCATAGGCCATGTAGAAAATTGGTTTTTTTTCTGTTTTGGAACGTTGCATTACAGCTTCTAATCCACTTTCGTCAAAACGAATGGAATCTTGGGCATGAACTGGAAATGCAAAAAATACAAGAAAAAATAGAAAGAAGGGTATATTGTATAGCTTCATTTCAGAATGAATTTAATTTGAATACAAATATATTTTCTTTTTTAAATTCAAACCTAAAAATATCCCTTAATTTACTAATAGATTAGAATTACAATTGTAAATTTGTTTCCTATTCAAATTGAATTGTATTCATCATGATCTACCCCAAAATACCTTTAGCACAAAGTATCCTTGAGATTTTTTTAGCCAAAGGAATTACTAACATAATTATTTCCCCAGGTTCAAGAAATGCACCCTTGACTATCGGATTTGCTTCTAATCCTGCATTTCAGTGCTATAGCATTGCTGATGAGCGTTCGGCTGGATTTTTTGCACTTGGAATTGCCCAACAAACCAAGAAACCAGTGGCTTTAGTATGTACATCTGGATCTGCATTATTGAATTACTATCCCGCTTTTGCGGAAGCTTTTTATAGTCAAATTCCGTTAATCGTTCTTTCTGCCGATAGGCCACAAAGTAAAATTGATATTGGCGACGGTCAAACCATTCGTCAGGAAAATGTATTTGTTAATCATTCACTATTCAACGCTAATTTAGTTGAAGCTGTAGGTCAGGAAAACGATCTAAAAATTAATGAAGCCTTGGATACGGCCTTCGCCCAAAAAGGCCCTGTTCACATCAACGCTCCTTTTGAAGAACCTTTATATGAAACGGTTTCCGAAATGGGGGTACAATCGTATATTTCCACTTTTAAAGTTGATCCAGTAAATAGGGAAGACCTAACTTCATTTGCTGCTATTTGGAGCCAATCTAGTAAAAAAATGATTTTAGTAGGTGTAAATGAACCTAATACTATTGAATCCGCTACAATTGATTTTTTAGCTAATGACGATTCGGTAACAGTTTGGACCGAAACCACTTCAAATCTGCATCATCCTAGTTTTATAACCAATATTGATACTATAATTACACCTTTTACTGATGAGGATTTCGAATGTTACCAACCGGAATTATTGGTCACTTTTGGAGGCATGGTGGTATCCAAACGAATTAAAGCTTTTTTGCGAAAATACCCACCCAAACACCATTGGCATATTGATTCGTTACGTGCCTATGATACTTTTGGTATTTTGACAAAACATTTTCAAGTGGATCCGCAGTTATTTTTTGAAAACTTTATTCCGTTAACTAGGACCATACAAAGTGATTATTCGCAAAAGATAAATGAAATTCAATCCATTCGAAAAATAAAACACGATGCCTATTTGGCTTCAATACCTTTTTCTGATTTTACTGTTTTTAATACAATTATTCCAAGCTTGCCTAAAAATAGCCAATTGCAAATTGGGAATAGTTCTGCCATTCGTTATGCGCAATTGATTCCTATTGATGCTTCTATTGAAGTCTATTGCAACAGAGGTACTAGTGGAATTGACGGTTGTACCTCGACAGCTATTGGCGCAGCTGTAGCCAATGAGAAACCAACTGTTTTTATCACTGGGGATATTGGGTTTTTATATGACACGAATGCGCTTTGGAACGATTATATCCCAAAGAATTTTAAAATTATTCTAATCAATAATGGAGGAGGAGGTATTTTTAGAATCCTTCCAGGACATGAAGAAACTCCTGTATTCAATACTTATTTCGAAACCTCACATTGTCATACAGCGGAACATTTAGCTAAAATGTATGGTTTCAATTATACTATTGCAAGCGATGCAAATACGTTAGATAGAGCGTTACATGATTTTTATTCCAATAATGATCAACCTCAACTACTAGAGATATTCACACCCACTCGGAAAAACGATTCTATTTTATTGAATTATTTTAAGAATTTGGTATAAAAAAAGGAGTTCAAATACTGAACTCCTTTTTTTATTTAACTGGAATTGGAAAGACAGGTAAACTGGCATGACCTAATTCATCGACCGATTGTATGGCAAACAAAAAATTATCTTTTGAATAGGGAATTGTTGCTTTCGTATCCTTTACAAAAATTGTTTTCTCCCAATGTGAAGCAGAAGTTTCACGAATCAATACATTATAACCGTATACTGGTTTTCCTTCGGGTGCTGCCCAAATTAAATCTGAAAAATTAGTCAACTCAGTTACTTTGATACCTACGTTTTTTGGTGCTTTTGGTGACCAAGCTAAATTGCTCAAGGTAGCTAAATTAGCAGTAGTCACTTTTCGCATGTATTCAAAATCCATGAATTCAGGTAAATCACCAAATTGAGTTCCTTTATCTAAACGTACATCTTGGTGTTGGTGATCGTAATTTTCATTCATTTCGCAAAAGCGAATAGCAGTAAATCCATTTTGAGAAAAAGGAGTATGATCGCCACCACGTAAAAAGCGATCATTTCGGTATACTAAATTGATATTCAATTGGTCAACATATTGATGGGTTGTTGTTTTAATATAACGTGCTAATAAACGCGAAGGACTATCATTTTCACGGTTTGTTGATTTTCTTATTTTAGCTTCAGCTTCTGTTTCTAAATATGGAATGGCTTCACTAAAAACGCGTACATTTAGATTATCACGCAAGCCTGTTCCATTAGACAAACTGTTACCAATCATGTCATTATTTAGCATGGCCACAATATTCCAGTTTTCAGCCTTGGCTTTGTCAGCCAAATGTTTGGCTCCATACAATCCTTGTTCTTCACCTACTACAGCAACAAAAATAATTGTAAATGGAAATTGTCGTTTACTCATAATTCTACTAATTTCTAACACAGCTGCCACACCTGATCCATCATCATTGGCACCTGGGGCATCGATAGTAGCATTCATTACATCTGATGCTCTAGAATCCAAATGGCCACTTATAATTAATACTCTATTATCAGTTGGGTCTGTCCCTTTTAAGGTAGCCATCACATTACCTAGTTGACTATCTACTGCAATCCTTCTTCCATCAGCTTTGACCGTGAAATAATCTATTTCGGCAGTCAATCTCCCATTAGAATCTTTCGTATATTTGTCAAATTCAGCCTTCACCCAACGTTGTGCCGCTCCAATTCCGCGAGTAGTACTTTTTGTATCACTCAAGGTATGGCGTGTTCCAAAAGAAACTAATTTTCGAACGGTGGATTCCATATTGGAAGCACTAACTTCAGTCACCATTTTTGAAATTTCAGTATCGCTAACTGTAGTTTGGGAGTAGTTATTTTGAGTTAACAATCCCAAAAAGAGCGCGCATACAATTGAAGTAATTTTCATATTTTCAAGTATTTGTTGTTTTCAAATTTAGCAAAAATGCTTTGATTTTTATTTATTGTATAAATTCAATAACTCTTTGAATTACTTTGGTGTCGCCCAAAATTTTCCGATGACCTAATCCTTGTGTAAGCATCAATTCTCCATTTGTAGTATGCTGATGAATATGAATTCCGGCTTTTACAGGAACTTCATAATCGTTTTCATCATGAACTACTAAAATGGGGGTTTTTATATCAGATGCTGCTTTGAAAGCAGAGTAGTTATCCATTGCTTCGTTGTATTTGGCTTCAAAATAATCGCGCAATTTTAAACTGATAGTAGGTTTTAGTTGTAGTTTTTTGATAAAGTCATCGATTATGTCTTGGACGATGTCTCCACTTCCGATAACTACAATTTTGTCAGTATGGAATCCTGATTTAGCGGCATTAAGTACTGCCATTCCGCCTAATGAGTGTCCAATCGCAATTTCAAATGGACCAAATTGTTTTTCTAATTCAAAGATAGAAGCTATGAATTCTAACATAATACTTGAATTTCCCGGCGATTTTCCATGCGCAGGTGCATCAAAACTTATTGTGGAATACCCTTCTTTGAGTAGAGCGTCAGCAATTTTAAATAGTTGCGTACCACGCCCAGACCAACCGTGAACCAAAAGTACTTTTTTATCACTTTTGCCATATTCGTAAACCATTATCGATTTATTGATGGAAGGAACCAGAATCAATTGTTGATTGCTATTGGCATCCATTTCCATTTCCCGTTTAGGAATTCTGTGTTTGATTGGGGTGGTGAACAGTTTAGCAGCGTATACAACTACTGCTTTAGTCGAAATAAAGTT
>JAGOAF010000041.1:0-6505 GCA_017984035.1 Flavobacterium sp. | reverse complement strand
TGAGTTCTAAAGTAGTTGTTTTTTTTAATTTAATCTAGCTCTAACTATAATCTTTTATCCATTCTAACTAAAAAATAAATAAATTAGCCATCTAAATAAAATTGATTATGGCAGATTTACCAAAAGGTGATACAAAATTATTAAATGCTTGGGCATTTTATGATTGGGCTAATTCGGTCTATTCATTAGTGATTTCCTCAGCAGTATTTCCAATATTCTATGAAGCACTTTTTACAAATCGCAGTCACTATATCACTATTTTTGGTTTTTCGCTTAAAAATTCAGCATTAATTAGTTTTGTTACTGCTTTTGCCTTTTTGGTAGTGGCATTTATATCACCGATTCTTTCGGGAATTTCCGATTATGTAGGCAACAAAAAATCGTTCATGAAGTTCTTTTGTTATTTAGGCGCTTTGTCTTGTATTGGATTATATTGGTTTAGTCTTGACAACATATATATCAGTTTAGTTTTTTATTTTTTAGGATTGGTAGGTTTTTGGGGTAGTTGGGTTTTTTATAATTCGTATTTACCAGATATTGCTTTTCCCAATCAACAAGATGCTATTAGTGCCAAAGGATTTTCGTACGGTTATGTTGGTAGCGTAATTTTACTAATCGTGAATTTGGCAATGATCATGATGCCAGATGTTTTTGGGATTTCAGGTTCCAAAGGTGAAGCGGCCATGAAAGCGATGCGGTATTCTTTTGTGATGGTAGGAATTTGGTGGATTCTATTCAGTCAGTATACTTATTATTATTTACCGAAAGGAAATAAAATTGTAGCCAATACAATCAAAAAACAAATCGTATTCAACGGATTCAGAGAATTAAAAAAAGTATGGCATTTATTGGCAGAAAATAGTGCCTTAAAAAGGTATCTAGCCAGTTTCTTTGTTTACAGTATGGCAGTTCAAACTGTAATGCTTATTGCTACTTATTTTGGTGCACAAGAGATTCAGTGGGCTTCGCAAAGTGAAAGCACAACAGGTTTAATCATTTGTATTTTATTAATTCAATTGGTCGCAATTGTAGGCGCTACGTTTACTTCTAAAGCTTCTGCAAAATATGGAAACATTCCCACCTTAATTGCTATTAATGCATTTTGGATTGTATTGTGTATCATGGCTTATTTTATCACTTTGCCCATTCATTTCTATGTGATGGCGGGTTTAGTTGGTTTGGTTATGGGGGGTATTCAAGCGCTTTCACGTTCTACTTATTCTAAATTGTTACCTCAATCTGAAGACACCGCTTCTTTTTTTAGTTTTTATGATGTAGCTGAGAAAATTGGAATTGTAATCGGGATGTGTGTGTATGGCATCATAGATCAAATTACGGGAAGCCCTCGATTTGCGATTGTATTTTTGGGACTCTTCTTTGTAATTGGACTTATTTTATTGCGTCGTGTTCCAAAAACAGCTGAATTGAAATAATCATCCTCGTCACTTTTTCTGTTTTGGCACAAAGATTGACTTATAAGGGGTCGGTCTTTAGAAGTCCTTTGCGAATTGCTTAGACCGATAGAATTATAAAAATTAATGACAAAACGACTTATCAAACTATATGTCAAATCATAAAATACTCACTATTGACAATCTGTCACTTCAAGAATTTGATTCGGAGGCAGAATTAATTCCATTATTGACTCCGGAAGATGAAGAGGAAATGAATAACGAAGAATTACCGGAATCGTTACCGATTTTGCCTTTGCGCAATATGGTCTTGTTTCCAGGTGTAGTTATTCCAATTACTGCTGGACGTGACAAATCCATTAAACTAATCAATGATGCCAATGCGTCTGGAAAGAACATTGGTGTGGTTGCACAGAAAAACGAAGAGGACGAAGATCCAACAAAAGATGACATCCATACTGTTGGAACTGTAGCTCGAATTTTACGCGTGCTCAAAATGCCTGATGGTAATATCACTATCATTTTACAAGGAAAAAAACGTTTCGAAATTGCAGAGGTAGTCTCAGAAGAGCCTTATATAACTGCTACGGTTAAAGAAGTGCCTGAAAAACGTCCTAAAAAGAACGATACCGAATTCAATGCAATCATAGATTCGTTAAAAGAGTTAGCGGTTAAAATCATTCAAGAAAGCCCTAATTTACCTAGCGAAGCAACTTTTGCTATTAAGAATATTGAAAGCAAATCTTTCTTAGTCAATTTTGTTTCTTCTAACATGAATCTTTCCGTAAAAGAGAAACAAGATTTATTGAAAATCAACAATCTAAAAGATAGAGCATTAGAAACCTTACGTTTTATGAATGTAGAGTTGCAAAAACTGGAACTTAAAAACGACATTCAATCTAAAGTACGTTTTGATTTAGACCAACAGCAACGCGAATATTTCCTTCACCAACAAATGAAAACCATTCAAGAAGAATTGGGTGGTGTTTCTCATGAAGAAGAGTTTGACGAAATGAGTCAGCGTGCCAAAACTAAAAAGTGGGACGAAACAACTCAAAAACATTTCGAAAAAGAATTGTCGAAATTGCGCAGAATGAATCCGCAAGCGCCTGATTTCAGTATTCAAAGAAATTATTTGGATTTGTTTTTGGACTTACCATGGAATGAATTTTCAGAAGATAATTTTGATTTAAAACGTGCTCAAAAAATTCTAGATCGCGATCATTTTGGTCTAGAAGAAGTGAAGAAAAGAATGATTGAACATTTAGCAGTTTTAAAATTGCGAAATGACATGAAGTCGCCAATTATCTGTTTAACAGGGCCTCCAGGTGTAGGTAAAACCTCTATTGGACGTTCTATTGCAGAAGCGTTGGGTAGAAAATATGTCCGAATTTCTCTTGGCGGATTACGTGATGAAGCGGAAATTCGCGGTCACAGAAAAACCTATATTGGTGCTTTGCCTGGACGAATTATTCAAAGTTTGAAAAAAGCAGGAACCTCAAATCCAGTTTTTGTTTTAGACGAAATCGACAAATTATCCAATAGTCATAGTGGCGATCCATCTTCGGCATTATTAGAAGTTTTGGATCCCGAGCAAAACAATTCGTTTTATGACAACTTCCTGGAAATGGGATACGATCTATCTAAAGTGATGTTTATTGCCACTTCTAATAATATGGCTACGATCCAACCTGCATTGAGAGACAGAATGGAAGTAATCAAGATGTCGGGCTATACGATTGAAGAGAAAGTAGAGATTGCCCGCCAACATTTATTTCCAAGGCAATTAAAAGAACATGGATTAACGGCTAAAGATTTAACCATTGGTAAAAAGCAATTGGAAAAAATTGTAGAAGGCTACACTCGTGAATCTGGTGTGCGTGGTTTAGAGAATAAATTGGCACAAGTGATCCGTAATGCTGCGAAATCAGTTGCGATGGAGGAGGAGTACAATAAAAAAGTAACCGACGAAGATATTGTAAAAGTTTTAGGTGTTCCAAGATTAGAAAGAGACAAGTACGAAAGCAATGAGGTTGCAGGAGTAGTTACGGGGCTGGCTTGGACTAGTGTTGGCGGCGATATTTTGTTTATTGAATCCTTACTTTCTCCAGGAAAAGGTACCATGACTATTACTGGTAATTTAGGAACTGTAATGAAAGAATCAGCTACTATTGCTTTAGAATATATTAAGGCCAATTCGGCTGCAATGGGACTTGATTCGGAAGTTTTAAATAAATACAATATTCATTTACACGTGCCAGAAGGAGCTACTCCAAAAGATGGGCCTAGTGCCGGTATTGCTATGTTGACATCTTTGGTTTCATTGTTTTCGCAAAAAAGAGTTAAGAAAAATTTAGCGATGACAGGGGAGATTACCTTAAGAGGAAAAGTATTGCCTGTTGGTGGTATCAAAGAAAAAATTTTAGCAGCAAAACGAGCCAACATAAAAGAAATAATTTTGTGTCACGAAAATAAAAGAGACATAGATGAAATTAAACCGGAATATTTGGAAGGACTTACTTTTCATTATGTGAAAGAGATGAGCGAAGTGTTGCAAATAGCTATAACCGATCAAAAAGTTAAAAACGCTAAGCAATTAGATTAAAAACTATTGTATCACAATAAACAATTCCAAATTTCAAACTGAAGATATTTTTTCAGTTTTGGAGTTTGGAATTTTTCATTTATTGTATTTATAATTTTATCTTCGCAACGCAAGAATTATTTGAACCGAATTAATACATTATATTTTGACTAAAAAAATCACCATTGCTATAGACGGTTTTTCTTCAACAGGAAAAAGTACCTTGGCAAAGCAATTAGCAAAACAGTTGGGTTATATCTATGTTGATACGGGTGCGATGTACCGAGCCGTAGCTTTTTTTGCTATGCAAAATCAGTTAATTTCAATTGATTCTTTTGATAAGGTAAAATTAGTTAATGAATTAAAAAACATAACTTTAGATTTTAAATTTAATAATGAATTAGGTTTTGCTGAAATGTACTTGAATGGCGTAAATGTGGAAAAAGCAATTCGTACTATTGAAGTCTCTGGTTTTGTGAGTAAAGTAGCCGAAGTATCAGAAGTTCGCGCTAAATTAGTAGAACAGCAACAAGAAATGGGGAAAAATAAAGCGATAGTAATGGACGGTCGTGATATTGGAACGGTAGTATTTCCAGATGCTGAATTGAAGATTTTTATGACTGCTAGTGCAACTACTCGTGCGCAACGACGTTTTGACGAATTAGTGCAAAAAGGAGATTCAGTTAGCTATGAGGAAGTGTTGAAAAACGTAGAAGAACGGGATTATATTGATACCCATCGCGAGGATTCTCCTTTAGTTATGGCTGAAGATGCTGTTGAAATTGATAATTCACATCTTACAAGAGAAGAGCAGTTTCAAGCTGTTTTGGAATTAGTGAATGCAATTATAGATTAGAATTTATTAGTTGCACATTGCTGATTTAATATTAGATTTACAAACTATTTACCACAAATAAACAAATTGATTATGAGTATAAAATTAAGATTAACAATCATGAGTTTCTTACAGTTCTTTGTTTGGGGCGCTTGGTTAATTACAGTTGCTAATTACTGGTTTGGTACAAAACATTGGGACGGTGCGCAATTTGGAGCTATATTTTCAACTATGGGTATTGCATCTATATTTATGCCAACCTTATGTGGAATAGTAGCTGACAGATGGATTAATGCCGAAAAATTATACGGTGCCTTGCATATTTTAGGTGGATTAACACTTTTTTACGTACCCCAAGTAAGCAATCCAACTGATTTTTTCTGGGTGATTTTAATTGCGATGATTTTTTACATGCCTACTATTGCCTTGTCAAATTCAGTGGCTTATAACGCCTTGAAAAAAGGAAATTTGGATGTTGTAAAAGATTTTCCGCCCATTCGTGTCTGGGGAACAGTTGGTTTTATTGTAGCTATGTGGATTACTAATTTATCAGGTAATAAAGCTAGCGAAAACCAATTTTACATTGCGGCGATAGCGGCTGTATTTTTAGGAATCTATGCCTTTACGTTGCCTAAATGTTTGCCTGAAGGTAAAACCACAGATAGTAAATCATTTATCGATTTGATCGGATTGAGTTCGTTTAAATTATTTGCCGATTATAAATTGGCATTGTTCTTTTTGTTTAGTATGTTTTTAGGAGCTGCATTGCAATTGACTAATGCGTATGGCGATGTATACTTAGATGATTTCAAATTATTGCCTGAATACGCTGATTCATTGGTAGTGAAATATTCGACTATAATTATGTCTATTTCGCAAATTTCAGAAACCTTATTCATTTTGGCGATCCCGTTTTTCTTAAAACGTTTTGGAATTAAACAAGTAATGTTGTTTAGTATGGTGGCTTGGGTGTTGCGTTTTGGGTTATTTGCCTACGGAAATCCAGGAGATGGATTGTGGATGATTATTATGTCGTGTATCGTTTATGGAATGGCATTTGACTTTTTTAACATTTCAGGTTCTTTATTTATTGAAACATCAACAGACTCTACCATTCGGTCTTCGGCTCAAGGGTTGTTTATGATGATGACTAATGGTTTTGGAGCTATTTTTGGAAGTATTACTAGTGGTTATATCATTGAAAAATATTTCACTACACCCGAAGGGAAAGACTGGCATACCATTTGGCTTACTTTTGCGATTTATGCTTTAGTAATTACGGTTGCATTTGCGATATTCTTTAAACACAAACACAATCCTTATGAAATAGAGCAAGTTAGTCATTAAGACTTGCCCTTTTTTATAATATAAACCAAGACTTGTTCTTGGTTTTTTTTATGTTTAATTGCTAAGAATGTAATCAAATATGATTTGTAATTTCATATTGGTTAGTAGTTCTGATTGTCAATACATTAATCTTTAATTTTATATTCAAATAAATTTGATAGTTGAACAAAGATGTGTTACCTTTGCACACCTTTTGGTGAATAAGGATTTCCTCTAGGTATCAATTAATTATACAAACAACTTCTGTTGTTTTCTTTCACATTAAGAAATCCGAGAAAATACAGAATACAAATTTTTAATCAGCATGTCTGAACAATTAAAATCACA
>JAGOAF010000040.1 GCA_017984035.1 Flavobacterium sp. | reverse complement strand
TTTGGCTTTAGCCAACATTAGTTTATTCTCTTCAGAAATGGTATGGTCATCAGTCAACAAAGTGTCGTCCATGTCCAAAACCAGCATTTTATATTTCATCTCAACTGGGTTTCCGAATTAAATACTCATTCTGAATTCTTCAATCACCGGATTGGCTTTGGCAAAATCAGTTTCTTGAATAAACAATTCCACCGCTAAATCGGAATTGCCAAACCCACCCAATCGCGCGGATTGAATATTGTCTTTCTTCATTGTAGTCACTCCTGCTTCTTCTAATTTTTCTTGCAAGCCCATCGCTAAGACTTCACTTCCAGAAAACACTTTCATTAATCCCATAATTCTTTTTTCTATTTTTTATTCTTCCTCTTCTTCGCTTTCTTCGTCTTCTTCAAAATCAAATTCAAAAGGCTCTAACAACATTTTATCCGCCAAAATAGCCACTCGTTCTGTATACTGTTCAGTAAAAATGATGCGTTGGGTTTTGGCTATACTATTAGAAATACGCATAATTTTTGTTTCATGACGCAATTTCAATATAGGATCGGCATCGTCTAAAATGAATAGTTTCAAACGGTTGACATTATAACCTGCCGTAGAAAACATATCATTCAATTTGTTGGGTGTACCAATCAAAACATCAATTCCAGTAGAAATATAATTTTTATCATAATCCGTATCACCTTTATCATGAACGCCGTACACTTCTAGCGGATCATATTTGCCATATTCTTCAAACAAAGCTTCCATTTCCAAAACCTTTGCTTTGTCTTCAACTATAATCAAGGCACGTGGCGATTCTTCTTGTTTTCCGGCTAATTGTTGAATCACATTCAGGACAATAGTAGTCGTTTTACCACTTCCCTTTGGCGCTACAATCAAACAATCCGCACCACTTTTAATCGTAGAAAACGTTTCTTGTTGCAACTCATTGGCTTCCGTTAAACCACTTTCGACTAAAGCATTTTGTAGGGCTTCGTTTATTTTTTTTAATTTCATTCTGTTTTTTTAATAAGCAGCAAAACTGCTTTTTTATTTATTTAGTTGCAAATAGCGTTACATCTTGCTCTGAGATTTCATTTCCTCCCAGAATTATCAATCGCTCCACTACATTGCGTAATTCTCTTATATTCCCAGTCCAATCGTATTCTTGCAACAGCTGAATCGCTTTTATAGAAAACGACTTCACTGCAGTTCCTTGTTCAGACGCTATCTTCTCGGCAAAATGAGTAATTAACATAGGGATGTCTTCTCTCCTTTCGTTCAATTCGGGCACTTTGATCAAAATAACAGCCAATCGATGGTACAAATCCTCACGAAAACGGCCTTCGGCAATCTCTTTTTTCAAATCTTTATTTGTAGCTGCTATTACACGTACATCGACTTTGATGTCTTTGTCAGCACCAACTCGAGTAATCACATTTTCTTGTAATGCACGTAGCACTTTGGCTTGAGCTGAAAGACTCATATCGCCAATTTCATCTAAGAAAATTGTTCCCTTATCAGCTGCTTCAAACTTACCTGCACGGTCTTTCACCGCCGAAGTAAAAGCACCTTTCACATGACCAAACAATTCACTTTCAATTAATTCTGAAGGAATAGCAGCACAATTCACTTCAACCAAAGGAAAATTAGCACGTTCACTTTTCTCGTGTAATTGATGCGCTACCAATTCTTTTCCTGTTCCATTTGCACCTGTAATCAAAACACGGGCTTCGGTTGGCGCTACCTTTTCAATCAGTAATTTGATATGGTTTATTGCTTCGCTTTCGCCAATTATTTCATAGTTCTTGCTGACTTTTTTCTTCAGTAAGGTATTTTCGACTACCAATTGTTTTTTGTCCAATGCATTTCGAACCGTATTTAACAATCGGTTCAAATCAGGCGGTTTTGAAATGTAATCAAAAGCACCCAATCGCATCGTATTAATTGCCGTTTCCATATCGCCATGACCTGAAATCATAACCATAGGAATTTCTGGTTTTATTTTTTTGACCGCTTCAAGTAATTCAACACCATCCATTTTTGGCATTTTGATGTCGCACAAAACCAAATCGTAATCGGTATTTTGTATTTTTTCATAACCCGCAGCACCATCCTCCGCTTCTTCAACAATATAAGTCGAATTCTCCTCCGAAAGAATTTTCATTAAAACTCTTCGGATAGCGCCTTCGTCTTCTATGATTAAGATTTTACTCATTTTTTGAATGGGTTATTCTTTATTGGTTATGAGGTTATTGGTTTATATGGTTAAACTTATAAACCAATAACCTTTTAAACTTTTATTAATATTGTAACCATCTATACAATTCTTTCCAAGTAGGTTTTTTGCCGTACATCAAAATACCTACACGGTAAATTTTGGAAGCAAACCAAACTACTAAAAAGAAGGTAGCAAATAATAGGGTAATAGATAATGCAATTTGCCACAAAGGTACACCAAACGGAATACGCATCAACATCACAATGGGTGAAGTCAGTGGTACCATTGAAAAAACAGTAGCTACAGTTCCATGCGGATCGTTCACTACCGTAAAAAATCCAATGTAAACACCTAATACCAAAGGCATAATTATAGGCAGTAAAAATTGTTGCGAATCGGTTTCATTATCCACAGCAGCTCCAATAGCCGCATAAAAAGAACTATACAAAAAGTAGCCTCCGATGAAATAAATAACAAAGCAACTTAAAATTGCAGCAATGGGTAAATTCAAGATTTCAGCAACATACATTTGAGCAGATGTGGCTAACTCATTTTGTGCTGATTGCATCATTTCGGGCGGAATTTGATTAGTAGCTCCCACATTGGCGCCCAAAAATACCGAAGCCGAAAACAACAAACTTAATCCAATAATAGCCCAAATAAAGAACTGTAGAATTCCCGCTAAAGAAGTACCAATGATTTTTCCCATCATCAATTGAAACGGTTTTACTGATGAAATAATGATTTCTATAATTCGGTTGGTTTTTTCTTCAATAACCGAACGCATCACCATATTCCCATAAATGATAATGAACATCATAATCAAATAACCGAAAGCGCCACCAATAGCAATTTTGATTTCATTCAAGCCCTTCAAACTTTGTTCGCCAGAGGCTTTCTTCAAATTAATAGCCACCTTGGCTTCTGCTTGATGAATGGCTAGCGTATCCAAATGCGCTGCTTCTAAATTAGCCAAAGTCATTTTTTTGGCAATTACATCCTGAGTTTTTTCGATAAACGATATGCTTGGACTTTCGTTTGAAATGAACTGAATTTCGTTTTCTAAAGAGGCATTATTCTTTGCTTTTGGAATAAACAAAACGCCTTCGTAAGCTTCGTCTTCAATACTTTTTTTGAGTGTTGGTAAATCGATCGCCGACACATCAAGATAGTTGTATTCTTCGGAATTTTTATTTTTGGTTAGAAATTCATTGACAAACTGACCCGTTTCATCATGAATCGCAATTTGTTTAGTATCGGCCTTCATTGAACTCAAATAACCTACAAACATGGCAATACCTACAAATAGTAACGGACTTAAAAAAGTCATTACAATAAAAGATTTATTGCGCACCTTGGCAATAAATTCTCTTTTAATAATTAATGAAATGATGCTCATTTGGCTATTATTTACTGGTTACTGTTTGAATAAAAATATCATTTACACTTGGAATTTTTTCCATAAAATGTGTCACCTGACCCCGTTGTGTTAGAATATGCAACAACTCATTTGGGTTAGCAGTTCCCAATTGAACTTCTAATTTCAATTCATTGTGTAATGATTTAAAATGTGCCGGTGACAAGGTGAATTTTTGAGTTATATCATACATCAAACCTTCAACATTATCCGTTAGTATACCAACTTCAAAACTATTAGTTCTGTATTGTTTTCTCACCTCATCCAATTTTCCTTCAATTAATTTATTGGATTTATGAATTAAAGCAATATCATCACATAATTCTTCTACACTCTCCATTCGATGTGTCGAAAAAATAATGGTCGCCCCTTGTTCTTTCAAGGCTAAAATTTCATCTTTAATAATATTGGCATTCACAGGATCAAAACCTGAAAAAGGTTCGTCAAAAATCAACAATTTAGGTTGGTGCAAAACACAAACTACAAATTGGATTTTTTGCGCCATCCCCTTAGAAAGCTCTTGAATTTTTTTGTTCCACCAACCTTGAATTCCTAAACGGTCAAACCAATAGTCGAGTTGCTTTTTAGCTTCGGCCTTGGTTAAGCCTTTCATTTGTGCTAAATACAAACACTGTTCACCCACTTTCATACTCTTGTATAAACCGCGTTCTTCAGGAAGATAACCAATGTATTGGACGTGTTTGGGTTGTAATTTTTCGCCATCCAAAATAATTTCACCACTATCAGGCAAAGTAATTTGGTTGATAATGCGAATTAGCGAGGTTTTTCCTGCTCCATTTGGCCCTAATAAACCGTAAATACTGCCTTTAGGAACCGATAAAGAAACTTCGTTTAGCGCTACGTAATCTCCGTACTGCTTTACTATTTTATTAACTTCAAGTAAATTACTCATACTTAATTTGGATTTTAGTCACTTTAATCTTGGGTGTGTAAAAGTACAGAATTAGTACCTAATTAGTTGGTTTTGTTACATAAAAAAACCCACCCTCATTTAGAACAAGGATGGGAAAATAAATTTTATTGAGCCATTTAAAAACTAAGAAAACATATCTTTTACTTTTTCAAAAAATGACTTATCTGATTTTTCTGGATTAGGTACAAAATTTTCGTCTCCTAGATTTTTTTCAAAGAATTCTTTTTGTTCCTTATTCAACGTTTTCGGTGTCCAAACATTGACATGCACTAACAAGTCACCGTTGCCATATCCATTCAAACTTGGAATTCCTTTTCCTTTTAAGCGAAGGATTTTACCAGATTGAATTCCTTCTTCCAACTTAATTCTTACTTTTCCATTCACCGCCTCAATGTCTTTTGAAACACCTAAAACGGCCTCTGAAAAACTGATGTATAAATCGTAATGTAAATTTTCGCCTTCACGCTTCAAGAACTCATGTTCAATTTCTTCAATAGCAACAATTAAATCACCCGGAACACTGTTTCCTGGTGCGTCATTACCTTTATTAGACACTTTCAATTGCATGCCATCAACTACTCCAGCAGGAATCTTAATCGCTACTGTTTCGTCTTCTTGAATCATCCCTTGCGAATCCGCATTGGCAGGTTTTTTATCTAATAACTGACCCGTTCCTCCACAAGTTGGACAAGTTGAAGCAGACTGCATTCTCCCCAAAATAGTATTGGTCACACGCATCACTTGACCTTGACCATTACAAGTCGAACACGTTTTATACGATACGCCTTGAGCCTGAACTTTACGTTTTACTTTTACTTTTTTCTCTACGCCATTAGCAATTTCTTCCAAAGTCAATTTAACTTTGATACGTAAATTACTTCCTTTGGTACGACGAGGTCCGCTGCTTCTGCCACCGCCAAACCCGCCTCCGAATCCGCCTCCAAAAATATCACCAAACTGACTGAAAATGTCATCCATATTCATGCCACCATGACCACCACCATAGCCACCAGCGCCGTCAAATGCTTGATGACCGTATTGATCGTATTTGGCTTTTTTCTGGGGATCGCTCAACACTTCATAAGCTTCAGCAGCTAATTTGAAATTTTCTTCCGCTTCTTTGTCTCCTGGATTTTTGTCAGGATGATATTTTATTGCCGATTTTCTATAGGCTTTCTTAATTTCTGCAGCATCTGCACCTTTTGAAATGCCTAATATTTCGTAAAAATCTTTTTTCATAATTCCAAATATTCCAAATTATACGATTTGGTTTAGTTTCCAATAACCACTTTTGGGAAACGGATAATTTTATCTCCTAATTTGTATCCTTTCTCTAGAACGTCTACAATTTTTCCTTTCATTTTGTCAGAAGGCGCTGGAATTTGTGTAATTGCTTCAGCAAAATCAGCATCAAATGCATCACCCGCTTTAACTTCTACTTCTTCTAATCCCTTAGCTACTAAAGTAGATTTTAATTTTTCATGAATTAATGCTACCCCTTTTACCAACGATTCATCTCCTGATTTACTGATTTCAACCAAAGCTCTGTCAAAATCATCCAAAATAGGAAGCATCGCTAACAAGACTTCTTGGTTAGCCGTTTTGAAAAGATCAATACGTTCTTTTGAAGTTCTTCTTTTGTAATTTTCAAATTCAGCAAATAATCGCAAAAATTTATCTTTTTCTGCTGCTAAATCTAAGGCTAATTGTTCTTCAACAGGTAATTCTTCGACACTTGCTTGTTCTTCATTGGCCTGTGTTTCCACTGGTGTTCCTTCTAATTCTTGATCGATTTCTGTTTTTTCAGTAGTCATTGTACTTCTATTTTTAAAAATGTTCTTAAACTTCATTTTAATTTGTTTTGCGATTGCAAAAGTACTGCCAAATCTTCAAAAATGTCAAATTGTCACCTTGAAGTCAGACATTTTGTTTCACAATGCATTCTGAAATTCTAACTTAATTTCTTTTTTGAGCCCAACTAAATTTTAATAAAATTTTAAGACTATATCATTTCTGATTAAAGTAAGTTTGTAATCGAAACAATCTCCTACTTCGGATTGAATCCCAGAAAATAAATTAAGGTTCGTTTCTAAATAATTATTAATTCAGTATTACCTTATAGTAGAAAAAGCTTCGTTCCAATCAAACGAAGCTTTTTTTTATACAAACCTTTTTTTTAATTCCTCTAAACTGAGGGATTCTTGTACTCCCGTTTGAAGATTTTTTAAAGTATAGGTATTTGAGTTCATCTCTTGATCACCAGCCATTACTACAAAACGAATATTGCGTTTATCTGCATGTTGAAATTGTTTGGCCAACTTGGCATTATCTGGATACATCTCTACTTTTATTCCTGTTTGGCGCAATTCTTTCATTGCTTTCATAGCGTAAAACGCTTCATTTTCACCATAATTAATAAACAATGCTTGCGAAGTTGCGGTAACTGTCGTTGGAAACAATCCCAATTCTTCTACAACCAAATAAATTCGGTCTAAGCCAAAAGATATTCCAACTCCACTCATATTTTTCAAACCAAAAATACCCGTCAAATCATCATATCGTCCTCCGCCACCAATAGAACCCATTGCAACTCCTGCAGGTGCGGCTACTTCAAAAATAGCACCGGTGTAATAATTCAATCCTCTTGCTAAAGTCACATCCAAATCCAAAATTGCTGTTACCAAACCGAGCGCTGTAACTTTATCACAAATAAAGCGCAACTCCTCTACCCCTTTCATTCCTTCAACTGAATCGGCTAACAAACTGGATAATTGATTGATTTTTTCAGAAAAAGTTCCCGTAAAGCGAAACAACGGCTGCACTTTTGCAATAGCAGTTTCCGAAATTCCTTTCTCCATCATTTCTTTCTTTACGCCGTCTTCGCCTATTTTATCTAGCTTATCAAGAGCCACCGTAAAATCTATTAATTTATCTGAAGCCCCAATCACTTCCGCAATCCCAGAAAGGATTTTTCTATTGTTGATTTTAATGGTTACCCCATTTAAACCTAAATCAGTAAAAACTCCGTCATACAATTGAATCAATTCAACTTCTTGCCACAAGGAGGTCGAACCTACTACATCGGCATCACATTGAAAAAACTCTCTAAAACGACCTTTTTGAGGGCGATCGGCTCTCCAAACCGGTTGAATTTGGTATCTTTTAAAAGGAAATTCTATTTCGTTTTGGTGTTGTACCACAAAACGTGCAAAAGGCACTGTTAAATCATATCGCAAGGCTTTTTCAGAAATACTTGCCGTCAGTTTAGTACTATCCTTTGTTTCTAAATGAGTGGTATTGGCCTTTGCCAAATAATCTCCTGAATTCAAAATCTTAAAAATCAAACGATCACCTTCTTCACCATATTTACCCATTAAGGTTTCCGAATTTTCAAATGAAGGAGTTTCAATCGGTTGAAAACCAAATTTTTCAAAATTACTTTTGATCATTTGTATAATATACTGACGTTTTGCAACCTCTGAAGGAGAAAAATCTCGGGTTCCTTTTGGAATACTTGGTTTTGATGCCATTTTGAATATACGATTTACGATATGCGATGTACTTTTTATAATTTGAATTTCTAATTACTGAAATTCAGTGCAAATATCTTATTTTTAAAATAAATATCAGCTCTTCTAGAGCAAACTTGTAACAAAAATTGTATTTTCGTGACAAATTGCTACTATGCTAAATTTATTCAAAGAAAACGTTAAGATTGCATTTGGTTCTGTTCGAACTCAATTGTTACGTACCATATTAACTGTATTAATTATAGCTATTGGCATCACTGCTTTAGTGGGAATTCTTACTGTAGTTGCAGCTTTAGAAAATACACTTTCGGCTGATTTTGCCTCTATGGGTGCCAATACCTTCAACATCAATCAATACGAAAATACTACCCGAAATCGAGGAAATGAAGAACGCGAAATTATCAATCCAATTATTTCCTATCCCGAAGCGGTGGCATTTCAAGACAAATTCAAATACCCTTTTACAGAAACTTCCCTTTCATTTACAGCAACATCAAGAGCAGAAGTAAAATATGAAGCTAACGAAACAGATCCTGAAATAACAGTTGTTGGTGTAGATGAAAATTTTATTCCTAACTCTGGTTTAGAAACTAGTTTGGGGCGTAACTTCAATGGATTTGATATTGATAACAATACGTATATGTGTGTCGTAGGATCTGATTTTGAAAAAGGTTTGCTCAAAGACGTGAACCCTGTAAATAAAATTATTTCAATACGCGGCGCTAAATTTAAAGTTATTGGCGTACTCAAAGAGAAAGGATCTACTTTTGGAAACAGTCAAGATTTACGAGTTTTAATTCCAATTCAAGTCGCTCGCTCTTTATTTACAGCACCTAATATCAACTACAGTTTGAGTGTAATGGTCAATAAAAAAGAACTGTTAGAACAAGCTATTGATAATGCTACCAGTACCATGCGACGTGTTCGAAAATTAAGCCCCGTAAAGGATAATAATTTTGGTGTAGTACGTTCTGACGATTTGATTAACCGTATCCTTAGTATTACTCAATACCTTGGATTAGCTTCTTGGCTTATCGGTGTCATAACTGTTTTAGGTTCTTCTATTGCTTTGATGAATATTATGATTGTTTCAGTAACGGAACGTACCCGAGAAATTGGTGTCCGAAAAGCATTAGGGGCTAAAAAGTCAACTATTGCATTTCAGTTCTTCATAGAAACATTATTAATAGGACAATTGGGAGGATTGGTAGGGATAATATTTGGAATCTTAATCGGTTTCGGAATTGCAACTGCCATGGACTTTACCTTTGTTATTCCTTGGGGTGCGATTATGGCAGCCTTCATAACTAGTTTTATTGTGGCAATTGTATCTGGCTTATACCCTGCAATCAAGGCTGCGGTATTAGACCCAATTGAAGCATTGCGCTACGAATAAATCAATTTACGATTGACGATTTTGGATATACGATATTGATATTTCGTAAATCGTAATTCTTATATCGCACATTGAATCATTCTATCATTACCGTAAATATCTTTTCGCAATTCGGTATTTTTAAAACCCATTTCTTGAAGTAAATCCAACGTTTCTTGACCTAGATATTGGTTAATTTCAAAATACAATTGGCCCTGTGGATTCAAATTTTTCTGAGCCAATTCAGCTATTTTTCGATAAAAAATCAATGCATCATCATCTGCTACAAATAGTGCTAAATGCGGTTCGTTGTCCAATACATTTTTCTTGATTTCTAGTTTTTCCAGATAACGAACATACGGCGGATTGGAAACAATAATATCGAATTGCTGTCCCAAATCTTCGGTTTCCAAAACACTTTGGTGAATGAACTGAATAGCAACTTGATTTAATTCAGCATTTTTTTGGGCTGTTCCCAAGGCTTGTTCGGAAACATCTAAAGCAAACACTTGAGCATTCGGAAGATTTTTTGCCAAAGCTATCGCGATACAGCCACTCCCCGTTCCAATATCGAGAATTCTTACCTTATTGTCTCCAATTGCTAATTGCTGACTTTTGATTATCCAATCCACCAACTCTTCCGTTTCCGGTCTCGGAATCAAAACATTGGAATTAACCTCAAATTCTAATCCATAAAAATGAGTGGAACCTAATAAATACTGTATGGGAATCTCTTTTTTGAGTTGTTCCAAAATCAAATTCCAATCTTCCAATTCCGTTACTGTCAATGCTAATTCGGGCTGCAAGGCAATGTCAATTCGTTTTAACTGATGTCTCGCCTCTAGAATGCGATAGAAAAAGCTCTCTGCTTCACCCACATCATATAAGGAGGTTAGTTCTTGAATAAATTGGTCGCGGTAGTGTTTAATTGTCATAATTAGAAGTTTTACAAATCTTGCAGCATCCAAACCGGGCAACTGGTATGTCCTGTGCAACCCATTGGGGCATCTAAATAGTCAAAACCGGATTTCTTATATAATTTTTGTGCCGCATGCATGAAAGGCATGGTCTCCAAATAACATTTTTCAAAACCAAACTCTCTCGCTGATTGCAAACAAATTGCCATCATTTCTTTTCCTATTCCTTTCCCACGCGTTTCTGGCAAAAAATACATTTTTTGCAATTCGCAAATACTTGGCGCTTCATTTTCCAAAGGAGCAATTCCGGCAACACCCTTAATTTTTTCTTCATGTTCTACCACAAAATAGACAGATCTAGGTTTATTGTATTCTTCGAACATCAAATCCAAATACGGGTCTTCATAGGCGGTTCCTACTTTTGGAATATTCAATTCGTCAAAAACAGCACGTATTAACTGAGCTACTGCCGCATTGTCTTTTTTTTCAATTTTTCTAATATGCCAATTCTCCATCTGTATCAAAGCTAATTTGAATCGCAAAAGTAACTATTGTTTATTATAATTTTCGAAAGTTATCCCATAAATCGGAAAGCTAAAAAGTAGTACTTTTGTATAATGAACAATCACGAAGACTATATCGCTCGTTGTATCGAACTTGCTAAAAACGGTTTTGGTACTACCTATCCTAATCCGATGGTTGGAAGTGTGATTGTGTATAATGGCGAAATCATTGGCGAAGGCTGGCACCAAAAAGCAGGCAAACCACATGCTGAAGTCAACGCCATACGTTCTGTAAAAGACCCATCCGTATTAAATAAAGCTACAATATATGTGAGTTTAGAACCTTGTAGTCATTTTGGAAAAACGCCTCCCTGTTGCGATTTGATTATTGAAACAAAAATTCCGAATGTAGTCATTGGCACCGTCGATTCTAACATAAAGGTAGCTGGAAGCGGCATCAAGCGATTGAGAGACGCTGGCGCAAATGTCATTGTTGGTATTTTGGAAAAAGAATGTCACGAACTCAACCAACGTTTTTTTACGTTCCACGAAAAGAATAGACCCTATATCATTTTGAAGTGGGCGCAAACCCAAGACGGTTTCATCGCTCCATTACAAAAAGAAGAACAAAAACCGGTTTGGATTACTAATTCACATTCCAGACAATTGGTTCATAAATGGCGTACAGAGGAGCAAGCTATTTTGGTGGGTAC
>JAGOAF010000039.1 GCA_017984035.1 Flavobacterium sp. | reverse complement strand
TGGGAACCCAAGACAAAGCCAAACATTTAGCGACCTTGTATCTTGAAGATATTTCAGATTATATTGTAGAATGTATAGATCCTAATTTTGGATTTAGTCGCTATGCTGAACGTTTAGGTCGATCTGCTAATTCGTTCGATGAATTGTACCAAGCATTACAACAAGAACCTACGTATATTGATACTATTTTGCTTTCGATATTGAAAGTTAAATTTGAAACCATCCAACCTTCTGTTTTTTTAATCTCAGTGCCTTTTCCTGGGAATTTATATGCTGCTTTTCGCTCAGCGCAATGGGTAAAACAACACTATCCTGAAATCAAGATATTGATGGGCGGTGGATTTGCTAATACCGAATTGCGTTCTCTTTCAGACGAACGAGTTTTTGAGTTTTTCGATTTCATTAGTTTGGATGACGGCGAATTGCCGCTTGAATTGATTATTAAAAATATCGAGTCGGGAGAAAATACTGAATTCAAGCGCACTTTTTTGTTGGAAAATGGCAAAGTGGTATATAAAAACAATTCTGCACGACTGGATTACAAACAAGCTCAAGTAGGAACGCCGGATTATTCAGATTTACTTTTAGATCAATACATTTCAGTAATTGAAATTGTCAATCCGATGCATCGCATGTGGAGCGACGGTCGTTGGAATAAACTCACTATGGCGCACGGTTGTTATTGGGGGAAATGTACTTTTTGTGATATATCATTAGATTATATTAAAATATACGAACCGATTGCTGCAGGAATTTTGTGTGATAGGATGGAAGAGATGATTGCTCAAACAGGTGAGACAGGTTTTCATTTTGTAGACGAAGCTGCACCTCCGGCCTTAATGAGGGAGTTGGCTTTGGAAATTCTGCGCCGAAAATTAGCGGTGACTTGGTGGACTAATATTCGTTTTGAGAAAAGTTTTACCAGGGATTTGTGTTTGTTGCTAAAAGCTTCAGGTTGTATTGCGGTTTCAGGAGGGCTTGAAGTGGCTTCTGATCGATTGTTGCAATTGATTGAAAAGGGTGTTACGGTAGAACAAGTGGCCAAAGTAACTCGCAATTTCACAGCTGCAGGAGTAATGGTGCATGCCTATTTGATGTATGGTTATCCCACACAAACAATACAAGAAACGGTCGATAGTTTGGAAATGGTGCGCCAATTGTTTGAGGCAGGGGTTTTGCAATCTGGATTTTGGCACCAATTTGCTATGACCGCACATAGTCCAATAGGAATGTATCCAGAAAAATTTGGGGTGGTGAAAGACTCCGATTCTATTGGGACTTTTGCCAATAACGACCTTACTTATACAGATACTACAAGAATTGATCACGAACAATTTAGTTTTGGATTAAAAAAATCATTGTATAATTTCATGCATGGTATATGCATGGATTATGATTTGCAAGAATGGTTCGATTTCAAGATTCCAAAAACTATCATTCGTCCAGATTTTATATATAATGCCTTAGAAGAAGAGACTCTCTTTAGTAGTAAACCCAATGCGAAAGTCATTTGGCTGGGCGGTGAACCTACAATAAGCAGTTTTACAAAAACAAAAAAAGGAAGTAGTTGGGAAATGATGCAATTAACATTTCATGATAAAAAAGAAACGGTTATCATACAAACCAATCGAAAAGAAGGAGAATGGCTTGTTAGAATGCTACCAATAATTTCGGTATCCAATTTAAAAACTACCACATTTCAAGAACTAAAAGCTGATTTTGAAAACGAATTGGAAGACTTTGAATTATTTTGGTTTTCAAAACCGATCACTACATTAAAGGAATTTGGCCTGCTTAATTTGTAGTATTTTTATCTTTTTCTTTAAAAGTATATTAATTTAGCAAAGATATACGTATTTATCTAAATAAAATTTAGATAAATAGATACATTTACAGTCAATAAATAATATACCTATGAGTATTGGTTATAAAGTAAATGTAAATGACACTTACCATTTTGATATGGATTCCAATAGTGTTTTGCAATTAGATGTAGTTAGTGTGGGATCGAATGAATTTCACATTTTACATGATAATTCGGCTTATAAAGCTTCAATTACTGAGGCTGATTTTAATCAAAAAAAGTATACTGTTGTTGTCAATGGGAATAGTTATAGCGTTGCTATTTCAAATTCTTTGGATATTCTAATTAAAGAAATGGGTTTTGAATCTGGATTAGCTAAACAAGTTAATGCTATCAAAGCACCCATGCCAGGATTGATCCTTGAAATTAGCGTCGTGGTTGGACAAGAAGTTAAAGAAAATGACAGTCTAATTATTCTTGGCGCGATGAAAATGGAAAACAGTTTTTTATCGCCTCGTGATGGTGTGATTAAAACTATTTCCGTAGTGGTTGGAGATGCAGTTGATAAAGGACAATTATTAATCGAATTCGAATAAGAGATGAAGAAAATTGTAGTAGCGAATAGAGGTGAAATAGCCATTCGAGTAATGAAAACTGCTCGAAAAATGGGAATTAAAACAGTTGCGGTGTATTCTACAATTGATAGAAATGCTCCTCATGTAAAATTTGCGGATGAAGCAGTTTGTATCGGAGAAGCACCATCGAATCAATCCTATTTATTAGGAAGTAAGATCATTGAGGTTGCTAAGGCATTGAATGCTGATGCGATCCATCCAGGCTATGGTTTTTTGAGTGAAAATGCTGATTTTGCTGAAGAAGCTGAAAGAAACAACATTATTTTTATTGGACCAAAATCCAAAGCCATTAAAATAATGGGAAGTAAGTTAGCGGCTAAAGAGGCTGTAAAACAATATAATATCCCGATGGTACCCGGGTATGATGAAGCGATTACCGATGTTGAAAAAGCAAAAGAAGTGGCTACAGCAATTGGTTTTCCAATTTTGATTAAGGCTTCTGCAGGTGGCGGTGGAAAAGGAATGCGTGTAGTAGAAAAAGAGGCAGATTTCGAGTCGCAAATGGACAGAGCGATTAGTGAGGCTATTTCAGCATTTGGTGACGGATCTGTTTTTATTGAAAAATATGTAGCATCCCCACGTCATATCGAAATTCAAGTAATGGCGGATAGTCATGGGAATATTCTCTATCTTTTTGAAAGAGAGTGTAGTGTTCAAAGACGCCATCAGAAAGTAATTGAAGAAGCGCCTTCGTCAGTATTGACTCCAGAGTTGCGCAAGCAAATGGGAGAGGCAGCAGTTTTAGTGGCTAAATCCTGTGATTATTTAGGAGCAGGAACCGTTGAGTTTTTATTGGATGAAAATAATAATTTCTATTTCCTAGAAATGAATACCCGTTTGCAAGTAGAACATCCTGTGACCGAAATTATAACAGGAACTGATTTAGTGGAATTGCAAATTCGAGTAGCTAGAGGTGAAGTTTTAGCACTTCAACAAGAGGATTTGAAAATCAAAGGGCACGCTGTTGAATTGCGCGTATATGCTGAAGATCCATTAAATGATTTCTTGCCAAGTGTGGGTCATTTGAATGTATATCAGTTGCCTGTTGGAGAAGGAGTTCGTGTTGATAATGGTTTTGAACAAGGAATGGACATTCCAATTTATTACGATCCCATGTTGTCTAAATTAATTACTTATGGAGCAACGCGTGAAGAAGCAATTCAAACGATGATTCAGGCTATTGATAATTATAAGGTAGAAGGTGTTTCAACTACCTTGCCTTTTGGAAAATTTGTTTTTGAGCATGAAGCATTCCGTTCAGGACATTTTGATACGCATTTTGTTAAAAAATATTACAGTGTAGAAAAACTTAAAAGTCAAACTGAAAAAGAAGCTCAAATCGCTGCTAGGGTAGCGTTGCAACAGTATTTTGAAGATCAAAAAATCGTACGCTTACCAATTCAATAAAATATGGAATCAAAAATTAAAATTGTACAAGATAAAATCGCCGAAGCCCATTTAGGTGGGGGTATAAATAGAATCGCAAAACAACATGCTAACAAAAAACTTACGGCTAGAGAGCGTATTGATTATTTGATGGATGAAGGCACGTTTGAAGAAATTGGAATGTTGGTAACCCATAGGACTACAGATTTTGGTATTGAAAATGAAGTATATTTAGGAGATGGAGTAGTGACTGGTTACGGAAATATAAATGGTAGATTGGTGTATGTTTTTGCACAAGATTTTACCGTTTTTGGTGGTTCTTTATCAGAAACCCATGCTGAGAAAATATGCAAAGTAATGGATATGGCATTAAAGGTTGGTGCTCCAATGATTGGTTTGAACGATTCAGGAGGTGCACGTATTCAAGAAGGGGTTCGTTCTCTTGGAGGTTATGCGGATATTTTTTTCAGAAACGTTCAGGCTTCGGGAGTAATTCCTCAAATTTCAGCAATTATGGGGCCTTGTGCAGGAGGAGCAGTTTATTCGCCAGCAATGACAGATTTTACAATGATGGTGGAAGATACTAGTTATATGTTTGTTACGGGGCCAAATGTGGTTAAAACGGTTACAAATGAAACAGTCACATCAGAGGAATTAGGTGGAGCAAGTACGCATTCGACAAAATCAGGAGTAGCACATTGTACTTCTGTTAATGATGTAGAATGTTTAGAGGACGTAAAACGATTATTGAGTTATTTACCCCAGAGTAATAAGGAAGTACCTAAAAATCTGCCCTACGAACTTAATGATGAATTAAGAGAGCAACTAAAAACTATAATTCCAGACAATCCTAACAAACCGTATGATATGCACGAAGTGATTTCGGGTATTATTGATGAGGATTCTTTTTTTGAAATTCACAAAAATTTCGCAGAGAATATTATTGTAGGATTTTCACGAATTGGCGGACGTAGTGTTGGAATTATTGCTAACCAACCGATGGTTTTAGCAGGGGTATTAGATGTGAATTCCTCAATTAAAGCCGCTAGATTTACCCGTTTTTGCGATTGTTTTAATATTCCTTTATTGGTATTAGTTGATGTGCCAGGTTTTTTACCGGGAACAGATCAAGAGTGGAATGGAATCATTGTTCACGGTGCCAAACTTTTATATGCATTAAGTGAAGCTACCGTTCCAAGAGTAACTGTAATTACCCGTAAAGCGTATGGTGGTGCGTATGATGTAATGAATTCAAAACATATTGGCGCTGATATGAATTTTGCTTGGCCAACAGCCGAAATTGCAGTAATGGGCGCAAAAGGGGCAAGTGAAATTATTTTCAAGAAAGAAATTAGCGAAGCGGATGATCCAGCGGCTAAGTTATTAGAAAAAGAAGCTGAATATGCTGAATTATTTGCCAACCCTTTTACTGCAGCTCAGAGAGGATTTGTCGACGAGGTAATCTTTCCGCATGAAACGCGAAAAAAATTAATTAAAGCATTTAGTATGTTGCAGCACAAAGAAAGTGTATTACCCAAAAGAAAACACGGCAATATACCTTTATAATTGAATTGAATTGTCAATATGAAACCACCTTAAATAGGTGGTTTTTTTTATATAGTATGAAAAGTAATTACTACCCGGTTATAAATTTAAATTTATTTTTTTTTTGTTAACCCCTATTTTTTTAGGGGGTAAATATTTTTATAGTTTAATTTAGTATTTATTCGTGTGTTATTTTATGTAAAAAATTATATTAACCTATTAAAAAGTAGGGTATTTGTTTTTTAATCATTGTTAATACTACATTTAAATACTATTTTGAATTGTAAATCAATATTTTTTGTGAATTTTATTTTGAATTTCATAAAAATGACCATTTTAATGAATAAAATGTATCGTTTTGTCTTTTTCGTTGATAAAAGTTTATAGTTTTGTTCCAAGAAAGAGAAATAATTTAACCTTTTAAAAGGAACTAATTCTCGATTTCTTAAATTAATTAAAAAGTAAATTAAAATCGATTAAACATGAAAAAAGTAATTGCCACTTTAGCCGTAGTACTAACAAGTACATTTGCATTTGCACAAGACACTCCATTAGAAATTTCAGGTTCTGCTGATGCATACTGGAAATATGATTTTGCTAAAACTGCTAATATTCCAACAAGTTTTGCGACTGACCATAACTCGGTTTCTTTAGGAATGATCGATGTGGTTTTGAAAAAGAAAACAGGGAAAACATCTTTTGTTGGTGAAGTTTCTTTTGGTCCAAGAGGAGCTGGACAATCAATTCCTGATGTTGACGGACAATCTTTCCATATTCAAAATTTATATGCAACCTATGCGGCTTCAGAAAAGTTAAGTTTGACTGCAGGTTATATGGGAACTTTTATTGGGTATGAGGTAATTTCTCCTTTGGCTAATTTTCATTATTCGACTTCGTATTTGTTTACAACAGGTCCCTTTCAAAATGCGGGTATTAAAGCTAATTATGCAGTATCTAGTAAAGTAGGATTAATGGTTGGATTGTTTAATGACCAATGGAATACTTATGCAGCGACACCTGAGTTTGGCCTGAATGCTTTTGGAGCACAATTATCAGTAACTCCTGCAGAAGGATTTACAGCTTATTTTAACTTGTTATCAGGTTCTGAAAGCGGAACTATTGTTGATTTAACTGCGGCTTACCAATTGACACCAAAATTCAAATTGGGACTAAATGCTGCAGATTATTCTGGAGTTGAAAGTGGTTCTGGTTATTCTGGAATTGCACTGTATCCTTCAGTTTCGATTTCTGACTCTTTCGGATTAGGATTGCGTGCAGAATCATTTAAATCTAAAACAGAAGATATTTCAGTTTCTGCTTTTACATTATCAGCTAATTTAAAATCGGGTGGATTGACTTTTATTCCTGAAATTAGATTGGATAATGCTTCAGAAGATAGTTTTTCTACTTCAAATGGAAATCCTACAAAATCAGCTTCCCAATTTGCTCTAGCCATGGTATATGGTTTTTAATAGGGAATTGCTAAAAAAATAGTTTGTTTTAAATAGTGAAAAACTGCTCAGATACGAAATGTATTTGAGCAGTTTTTTTATTGTTTCTTGTAAATAGAATAGAGGGTATTGATGGTTTTTTCGTCAAGTATGTCATCAACTTCGGTTTGAATATAGTGCAGTTTAAATGCTTTAATAGCCGAAGAAAGATTTTGAGTATTATAACCAATAATTCGTAAGGCTTGTTCCACATTAAAATAATCAGGAGCTTTTTCTAATTGGTCTTCAGGCCAAAATCCAAAGCCTAACTCTGCTAGATTTTTCCAAGGAAACAAAGTACTTGGATCTGACTTTCTTGAGGGCGCTATATCAGAATGGGCAATAATATTTGCAGTAGGAATGTTGTAGTCTTTTTTTATTCGATTCAATAAAGCTAACAAGCTATTAATTTGTGCTTCCGAAAAAGGCTCTATACCGTTGTTATCTAACTCAATGCCAATAGAAGCGGAATTGATATCTGTATTTTTTCCCCAACTCGCATTGCCACCATGCCAAGCACGTAAATAATCATTGAGCATTTGTACTACAGTGCCGTCATCGCTAATTACATAATGTGCACTTACTTGTGTTTTGGTCAGAGTAAATGTTTTTAATGTTTGTTGTAAAGAATCTTGAGCGGTATGGTGAATTACCACAAAATTAGGTTTTCGAAGATTGAAATTTACGGTACTTATCCATTTGGGATTACTCCCGTTTTGAAGGGGTTTTGAACTTGTATTGCCAATTGTTTTTTGGAATACCTTCAATTGTTTTTTATAGGATTTACTACTTAATCTATAAGGATTTGTAGTACAAGAACTAATAATAGTTAATCCAAGAATTGCGTACAAAAGGGGTTTCATGCCGTTAATAAAGATTAATTAGAATCGGTGCTATCTTTCTTTTTTTTCTTCATTTTTTTAGGATTTTTAGCATCCTCTTGCATTGCCTTGTATTTCTCTTTTTGAGTTTGCGTTAATAACTGCTTTATTTTGGCATCAGTAAGATCTGATAATGTTTGAATTTCTTTAACCTTATCATCTTGGCTTATCTCTTGTTTGATAATTGCTCCTTGTGACTTAATACTTGCAGTTAGAATGTTTGCTACAGCAATTTCTTGAAGTGCATCCAGTTGTAATTCGGGTTTTAATTGTTCCATAATTTTCCCAACGGTTACTTCTACAGGAATTTCTTTAGGCTTTTCTTGGTGCTGATTCATTCCGCCCATGCCTCCCATTTGACTTATTCTTCCATTATAACCATTGCTACCTCCGTAGCCACCATAGCTATTACCATAACCGCCATATTGAGCAAAAGCGCTAGGACATGTAAATAATAAAAAAAGAATACTAATGATAGAAACTATTTTTTTCATAATGAATGGCCAATGAATTAATTTTGAGTCAAATATAAAAAAAAGAAATTAACTTATACAGGTTCGCCATACAAATCAAATTCAGTGGCATCCGTAATTTTAATAGTAGTAAAATCACCCGTTTTTAAATAATGTTTGGAGGCGTCAATCAAAACTTCGTTATCAACATCAGGACTGTCAAATTCGGTACGACCTATAAAATGACCACCTTCTTTTCGGTCAATAATACATTTGAACGTTTGACCAATTTTTTCTTGGTTCAAATCCCATGAGATTTGCGATTGTAATTCCATAATCTCATTGGCGCGTTCTTGTTTTACTGTATCAGGAACATCGTCTTCTAACACATAAGCAGAAGTATTTTCTTCGTGTGAATAAGCAAAACAACCCATTCGATCAAACTTCATTTCTTGTACAAAATCTTTCAAAATTTCAAAATCTTCTTGAGTTTCACCTGGATAACCCACAATTAAAGTCGTTCTAATGGCCATACCCGGAACTGCAGCTCTGAAATCTTTTAACAATTGAGTGGTTTTAGCTTGAGTTGTCCCACGTTTCATTGATTTTAAGATGGAATCAGAAATGTGTTGTAATGGAATGTCGATATAATTACAAATCTTTGGCTCACGTTTCATGATCTCCAAAACGTCCATCGGGAAACCAGTAGGGAAGGCATAATGTAAACGGATCCATTCAATTCCTTCTACCTTTACTAAAGCTTCTAATAACTCGGCCAGGTTTCTTTTTTTGTATATGTCAAGACCGTAATAGGTTAAGTCTTGGGCAATCAAAATGAGTTCTTTAACTCCGTCTCGCGCCAAACCTTCTGCTTCTTTAACTAATTTTTCTATAGGTTGCGAAACGTGTTTGCCTCGCATTAATGGGATTGCACAAAAACTACAAGGTCGATCGCAGCCTTCGGCTATTTTTAAATACGCATAATTTTTTGGCGTTGTAGTTAACCGTTCACCTAAAAGCTCGTGTTTATAATCAGCTCCTAATGCTTTTAAAAGTTGAGGTAATTCGGTCGTCCCAAAAAATTGATCTACATTCGGAATTTCTTTTTCTAAATCAGGACGATAACGTTCTGAAAGGCATCCAGTTACAAAAACTTTATCTACTAATCCACGTTCTTTTTTATCGGCATATTCTAATATCATGTTTACTGATTCAGCCTTGGCATTATCAATAAATCCACAAGTGTTGATTACAATAATATTACCTTCTTCTGCCTCAGGTGCCTCGTGAGCTACTTCTTTACCGCTAGCACGAAGCTGCCCCATCAGTACTTCACTGTCATAAATATTTTTAGAACAGCCAAGGGTGATGACATTGATTTTATTTTTCTTTAAAGACTTCGTTCTCATAGTAGTAAGTTTTCAATAGTTTGAAAGGTCGGCAAAATTACGTTTTTTATTTTTAGGAGCACAAACCTTTCGTTTTTTTATGGCGTTTACTCCTGCTGTACGCTTCAATCTCCCCAAGAAAAATCGGGAGGATTTTCGCTTCCATCAGGGCTAAAAAAAACATCTTGTTTATTGGACAAGATGTTATTAGTATATTCTATTTGTAAGAAGTTATAATTCAAATAAAAGCGTTAGCGTAATCGTACTGTTTTTTGCATTGATAGCGGCACTATCAGTGAGGCCTTGTTCAAAAAATCCTTGTTTTGTATCTCTTTTGAAAGTAGCGTAGGCAAGATCTAATTTAGTTCCGCCAAAATTATATCCGATTCCGCCAGAATACCCTTTTAAATCACCAATAGTAATTTTGTTTTTATAGGGACTCTCTTCTGAACGATAACCCCCTCTCAAACTCCAAGCTTTAATTTTATATTCAGCTCCTATGTGCAATTCAGTAGTGCTACTTAGTAAATTATTCATTTTACTATTTAGCAATGTGTAGTAGCTATCGTTTTTAGGTTTAAATACAATACTACTATAATCCTTTACAGTATAATCAAAACTAATTAATCCTTTTTTGCCAAAAACATAAGCCATGCTTCCTTTCCATTTACTCGGAGTTTGTAATTTATACGGTTCGTAGAAATTGGTTACCCTTGGATTTACAACATCAGGAGCTAATTCTTCGGTTGTGTTAGCACTTACTCCAATTAATTGTTGGGTCAATTCATCATATATGCGAAGCCATGTTGGAGATTCATATGCAACTCCAAGTCGAAGTACTTTGGTAACTTTAGCAATAGCGCCTAATTGAAATGAAAATCCGTTGCCGTGTGAGTATAAGTCATTATCAAATTGCACTCTGGAAACGGTATAATTTGATGTTAATGGGGCTTCATTGTCTTCGTAAAAACGAGAGGATTGTTTGTAATCAATAAAATGGGAATTAAGATTTACTCCAATAAATAATTTGTCTTTAAATGATGTTGCAGCGTTAAAAGACAACTTTCCGTTATAACCTTTTGTAGTGATAGTATTTTCTTGATAATAATTTCCAGTAGAAGGTACGTTAGAATTGTACTTGATGTTTGACGGATTGTTATTTACAGGGTTAATAATGTATCCTTGATATCCCAAAAACGCTTGTTGGGCGCCATGGTTTAATTTGTCATAATTGGAATCTTCCAATACATTTAAAGGTATTCCATTAGCATACGATAAAAAATAATTTGCAATAGAGTTCGTAGGATTAGTACCTGATGAAAAAATAGAGTTGTTTAAGTTGTTTGTGTTTTCATAATTAATTGCAACCGAAAATTTTTTCCAGTGACTTGATTTGTTCTGATTTTTAAAAACAAAAACACCTCCAGCTTGATTTAAATCCGATGAATTATCTGTTTCTTTAGATGTGCCACCAAATAAATTAGCTTTATTTTTTATGGATGTATTATTTAAAGTAAAACCTAATTGATTGTTAGCAAAAATAGCAGATCCAGCAGGATTGACATTGATGGAAGATAAATCACCTCCAAGTGCGCCAAAAGCACCACTCATTGCTCTAAAACGTGCCGTACCATTTAAATTGTCTTGTGAATATCGTAAGGCATCTCTAATTTCTTGTGCCTGAATCGTACCACATGTGATTCCTGTTATTAGTAATAATATATATTTTTTCATAGTTTTAGGTTTGTGATTTATTACGAACTACATTCAAAATGAGTATAGAAAAAAGTATCATCCTCCACGTCTTCCTCCACCGTCTGAAGATCTTCCTCCACCAAAACTTCCTCCAGAATTGGACGAATTAGTATCCATTGAACGAGTTGGTGTATAGTTATCATTATACGATCTTGTCGAGTTGTTATTTCTACTATTATTTCGAACAGATGTTGTATTGGAGTCGTTTGAGTTACTTTGTCTTGCTCTACCAATAGTATTGTTAATGTAATTTTGATTTTGGAAGTTATTTGAATTTCTACTAAATGTAGGCGCGGAATTGGTTCGGTTAAACGAACTTCTATTACTGTAACCAGATGCATTCTGAATATCCCTTCTTCCAATTTGACTTCCAGACGGATTTATAGAATTGTAATTTGATCCTCTTCTGCTATTAGTGTGGTTGTATGATCTTTCTGAGTAGGAACCTCCATAGTGTGGGTTGTAATTTGGGTATCCCCAAAAATAATTTGGATAATAATTGAATCCATAGTAGTTGTGGAAACCCCAACCCGACATGAAAGGGTCGTGCCAATAATTGTATGGAAAATAACCGCCATAATAAAGATTTCTCCATCCTAATCTATAATTAGGATACCTAAAACCAAAAGCGAGTCCCCAGTTGTCAGGGTAGTAGTTAATATTTATATTTTGAGAATTATTTCCCCATCCCGGATAACTTGATTCTTCAATATTATTCTCAAGGTTGTTATAGGAAGAGTAGCTAGCTACATCTGTAAAAACAACAGCAGTGTCTTTGGTCTCTTGAAGAGCGCTAAAATAATTTTGATAAGCAACAGCAGCTTCTTGATCGATAGCTCTTTTGCGCATTCCGGCTTCGGTTGTGCCGTAAATTCCATCGGTATCATAATACGAACTATTTTGATACGATCCGCATGCAGTAACTAATAAAAAGCATAAAAAACCAATTATGGAATTGAATGAGGACTTTAGGAAAGAAATACAATTAGTTTTCATATCTGTAGGTTTTTTTATTGTTGCACATTACAAAAATAGTTAGTTTTGCCAAACTATTGAGTCATTTAAGTAGAAAACAAAATTTGTGCCAAACTATATAATATGAGTAAGAAC
>JAGOAF010000008.1 GCA_017984035.1 Flavobacterium sp. | reverse complement strand
TGTTGTCATCCAAATCGTTGAACGCTACTTCAGGTTCAATCATCCAGAATTCAGCCAAGTGACGAGATGTATTCGAGTTTTCAGCTCTAAAAGTAGGACCGAAAGTATAAATTTGGCCCAAAGCCATCGCAAAGGTTTCGCCTTCTAATTGTCCAGAAACCGTTAAGTTGGTTTCTTTTCCAAAAAAGTCTTTTTTGTAATCTACTTTTTCGTCTTCGGTTCTAGGTGTATTGTCAAAAGGCAAAGCCGTAACTTTGAACATTTCTCCAGCTCCTTCTGCATCTGATCCAGTAATGATTGGCGTATTCACATACACAAATCCTTTTTCTTGAAAGTAAGTATGAACGGCATGCGCTAATACCGAACGCACCCGCATGATCGCACCAAAAGCATTAGTTCTCACTCTTAAATGCGCATTTTCACGCAAGAACTCCAAAGAGTGTTTCTTCGGTTGCATAGGGAATTTCTCTGCATCCGAGTCACCTAAGATTTCTAATTTTGTTACTTGAATTTCATATTTCTGTCCAGCACCTTTACTCTCTACTAATGTTCCAGTAACCGAAACCGAAGCTCCTGTGGTGATGCGTTTTAGAGTTTCTTCAGGGGTGTTTTCAAAATCGACTACACATTGAATATTGTGAATCGTGGAACCGTCGTTCAACGCAATAAATTGATTGTTTCTAAAAGTTCTTACCCATCCTTTTGCATTTACTTCCTGAAGTGTCGTGGTACTGTTTAGTAAGTTTTTAACTTTTGTATGTTTCATTTGTATGGTATTGGTATTAAAAATCAGCTTTTCTGAGCTGCAAATATAATTGTTTTTGTTTTTTTAATGAAGCTATTTCCCGCTATCCGCTGTATCTTTTACTTTTTAAAGAAAAAAGTAAAAGGATGTCGCTGCTATCGGGGCTAAAGTTCTTGTTTTTCGAGATTGTCTATCTCTTCGTCTGAATGTTCAATAATGTCAATCTTGGGTTCGATGAATTCTTGTTCGTTAGCCAATGTTTTGTTCAATGTCAAAACCAATGCCGGTAACAACATTAAATTGGATAACATGCCAAATAATAAAGTTAAGGAAATAAGTCCCCCCAAAGCAATCGTCCCGCCAAAACTTGACAGCATAAATACCGAAAATCCAAAGAACAACACAATCGAAGTATAAAACATACTCAATCCCGATTCGTTAAAAGTAGCATACACCGACTTGCGAATTTTCCAATTGTTTTTTCTTAATTCCTCTCGGTATTGGGCTAAAAAGCGCAGCGTATCATCTACCGAAAGACCAAATGCAATTCCAAATACTAAAATAGTAGAAGGTTTTAACGGGATATCCATAAAGCCCATAATTCCAGCCGTTAATAACAACGGCAACAAATTAGGAATGATAGAAACCAGTACCATCTTGAACGAGCGAAACATAAACGCCACTAGTAGTGCTGTTAAGAAAAAGGCAAAAATCAAAGACGAAAGCAAGTTGTCCAAAAGATAACCCGTTCCTTTTTGGAACACCAAGGCTTTTCCAGTAATCGTTACATGATAGCGATCGGGCGGAAATAATTTGTCGGCTTCTTTTCTAATCTCGGCTTCAATTTCCGGAATTTTACCGCCGTTTTCATCCCGCATAAATGTAGTGATTCGAGCATATTGTCCTGTAGAGTCCACATAACTCTTCATCAAATTGTCTTTGTTGTTTTTAGTCGCATTTTTAGCATACGATAAAATAAAAGTCTGCTCTTGTGAAGTAGGCAATTCATAATATTCAGGATTGCCGTTGTAATAGGCCTGTTTCGAATACTTAACTAAATTGACAATGGACATAGTTTTGGACAATTCTGGAATTTCCTCAATGGTTTGTTCTAATTCTTCCATTCGCTTGAGCGTGGATAATTTCATTACCCCTTTTTTGCGTTTGGTATCGATCATGATTTCGAGCGGCATCACGCCGTCAAATTCTTTTTCAAAAAAGACAATATCTTCAAAAAACGGTTCTTTTTTAGGCATGTCTTCAATCAAACTGCCCGAAATTCGCATTTGAAAAACCCCAATGATTCCAAAAACGAGTAAGGCAATTGCTGCCACATAGATCGAAAAGCGATTGTATTTGACATTGCGTAAAATCCAGTCCATAAAGCGTTTTACCGAACCCCGATCCAAATGTTTAGTGTGGCGGTCAATTGGTGCAGGAATGTAACTGTGAAAAATGGGAATCACAATGATGCACAAAAAGAAAAGCCCGATAATATTGATAGAAGTCACTACGCCAAATTCCAATAGAAGTTGGTTATTTGAAGCAACAAAAGTCGCAAAACCGATAGCAGTTGTAACATTCGTCATTAAGGTTGCCATTCCAATTTTGGTGGTAACCCGTTGCAACGCCTTGGCTTTATTGCCGTGAACTTTGTATTCTTGATGGTATTTATTGGTCAAGAAAATGCAATTCGGAATTCCGATGACAATAATTAATGAAGGGACCAAGGCCGTTAAAACCGTAATTTCATAGTTGAATAGCCCTAAGAATCCAAACGACCACATTACGCCAATAACGACAATAATGATGGAGATGAGAGTAGCTCTAAAACTTCTAAAAAAGAAAAAGAAAAGTAAGGAGGTTATCAATAAAGAAGCACCGATGAAAAGTCCAATTTCTTTGACAATTGTTTCGGCATTTAAGGTTCGAATGTAAGGCATGCCCGAAACGCGTAAATCAATTTGTGTTTCTTTTTCGAAAGCTTCAACTGCCGGAACTAAACGTTCTAGCACAAAATCTTTTCGCGCAGGGGTATTCACAATTTTTTTATCCAAATAAATTGCCGATCGAATACTCCCTGATTTTTTATTAAAAAGTAGACTTTCGTAAAAAGGCAAATCGGTAAAAAGTGTTTTTTTGATTTGAGCAAGATAGGCTTGGCTTACCGTTTTCTTAGGATCAACAAAAGGGACTAACTCAAATTTTTCTAATGAATCATTGCGTTGTAGCTGTTGTAAATCGTTAATCGAAATCGCAACATCAACGGCTTGGTCTTTTTTAAGTTGGTGCATCAAACGAGTCCAAGCTGCAAAAGCTTTGGGTGTAAAAATCGCGTCGTCTTTGATGCCGATAATGATGAGATTGCCTTCTTCGCCAAATTTATTTAGGAATGCATTGTATTCAATATTAACCACATTGTCGTCTGGCAACATATTGGCTTCGGTATGGCTAAAATGAATATTTTTCCATTGGGTTGCTAACAATCCTGTTATTACCAACACAATAGAAAGCATTAAAATCCTATTTCTAAGGACGATTCGGGCAAACAATTCCCAAAAACCTAAACTAAACCACTTGATCATTAATTTGTTTTTTTTGCTTTGCAAAGGTAGGGAAAGTGGGTTAAAATTATTCTTTTTGAAGTTGTATTTTATGTAAGATTAAATTTAGGTTACTATTTGTATTCCTATTATAATTGCTATATTTGATTTTTACATCTTTGTGAAAGATAAAGTAGGTTTTAGAGGTATGAAAAATTATAAAAACGCAGCATTTTATATCGCAGTAACAGGAGGTTTTAGTGCGCTTATCTATTGGATTATTACCGAAGGTAAGTTTCTCGAGCTTAATAAGGCCATTGTATTAACTGCTAGCGAAAATGGTTCATGGAATGATTTTATAGATTCTATGTTGCATAATCTTCAAGATCCATTAGCCATACTTTTGGCCCAAATAGTTACAATTATTATCGTAGCTCGTTTCTTTGGCTGGGTGTTTAAAAAAATTGGACAACCCACAGTTATTGGCGAAATTATTGCCGGAATTGTGTTAGGACCGTCCTTGTTGGGAATGTATTTTCCAGAATTTTCATCTACTTTATTTCCTGTTGAATCCTTAGGTAATTTGAAGTTTTTAAGTCAAATAGGTTTGATTCTTTTCATGTTTGTGATTGGGATGGAATTAGATCTAAAAGTTCTTAAAAATAAAGCGAATGAGGCCGTTGTAATTAGTCATGCCAGTATTGTCATCCCTTTTGCATTGGGTATTGGATTGTCTTATTTTGTGTATAATCGTTTTGCTCCAGAAGGAGTCAAGTTTCTTTCATTTGCCTTGTTCATGGGAATTGCGATGAGTATTACCGCTTTTCCAGTATTGGCTCGAATAGTTCAAGAGCGAGGCTTACATAAAACAAAATTAGGCGCCATTGCCATTACCTGTGCTGCTGCAGATGATATAACCGCATGGTGTTTGTTAGCAGTTGTTATTGCTATTGTAAAGGCAGGAACTTTTGTAAGTTCACTCTATATTATTGGTCTAGCTGTGATGTATGTTTTAGTCATGCTATTTATAGTAAAGCCTTTTTTAAAACGAATTGGAGAGTTGTATGGGACTAAAGACACTTTGGTAAAACCCGTTGTAGCTATCTTTTTCCTTACCTTAATTATCTCTTCTTATGCCACCGAAGTAATAGGGATTCATGCCTTATTTGGAGCCTTTATGACAGGTGCAATTATGCCTGACGTAACTAAATTCAGAACTATTTTTATTGAAAAAGTAGAAGATGTTTCTTTGATTTTGTTATTGCCTTTGTTTTTTGTTTTTACAGGATTAAAAACTGAAATTGGTTTGATCAATGATCCCTATTTGTGGAAAGTTACAGGTTTTATAATATTAGTGGCGGTAGTTGGAAAGTTCTTTGGAAGTGCTTTGGCAGCCAAATTTGTAGGGCAATCTTGGAGAGATAGTTTCACAATTGGAGCTTTGATGAATACCAGAGGATTGATGGAATTAATCGTATTAAATATTGGATTAGAACTTAAAGTTTTAACACCTGAAGTATTTACCATGATGGTGATTATGGCTTTAGTGACTACATTTATGACGGGACCAGCCTTAGATTTTATCAATTTTATTTTTAAAGATAAAGAAGTAGAAGTGCCGGAAATAATTGTCAATAGCAATAAGTATAAGGTATTGATTTCATTCGGGAATGACGAAAAAGGAAAGTCGCTATTGCGTTTAGCCAACAGCTTAACAAAAAAGCAAAAAAAGGCAGCGTCAGTTACAGCTATGCATTTGTATTTAAGTGACGAAATGCACACGTTTAATACTGAAGAAATTGAAAAAGAAAGCTTTGTAAGTTTATTAGAAGAATCCAAAACGCTTAACCAAGAAATAGACACTTTGTTTAAAGCAACGATGGACATCGAAACCGAGATTGCTGATGTGGCAAATCAAGGCGATTATGATTTATTGTTAGTTGGATTAGGAAAATCGATTTTTGAAGGAACACTTTTAGGAAAAGTAATTGGATTCACCACTCGAATTATTAATCCAGATCGTTTAATTGATAAGTTTACGGGTAAAGAAGGACTTTTCGAAAATTCACCTTTTGATGAAAGAACCCGACAAATTATATCGAAGACTAAAATGCCATTGGGGATTTTAATTGATAAAGACTTACAAAATGTCAATCGAGTATTTATGCCCATTTTTACTTCAGAAGATTCTTTCTTATTTGATTATGCTCAAAAATTAATCTTCAATAACAATTCTAAAATTGAAATATTTGATGTAAATGGGGATATTCCAACTAATTTTGTAGTGCAAAGCGCCATGGAATCCTTAGAAAATAAATATCCAAATAACATTAATTTGATGCAGGATGATGCAATGAATAAAGCGTTTTTGGCCACACAAGACATCATGATTATTAGTCTTGAAAGTTGGAAATCGTTAGTAGATTCTCAAAGTGATTGGCTAAGTGGCGTTCCGTCTGTGTTGATTTTAAAACCCTAAATTCAAGACGTAACTAATTTTGAGGGCAATATTGTCTTCAAATTTAAGTAAGCCATTGGGACCATAACGATAAAATCCCACCAACCCAATTCCTTTATAAATTTGGTTTAACTCTATTCCCGATTCAAAATAACCCTGATGTAATGTTTTGAATTCCAAACCTTGATGACGCTCAGCATGATGCAAATTCCCCCATGCCATTCGGGTGACAAACACAAAAGACGGTTTTACTTTTTTGAAAAGGGTGATCCTTTGAAAGCCATGCTTGACTTGAAAATACAGGTACTCACTTGAGAAAAACTCGTTGTAAAACATCGTCTCAAAACTATTTTTTCCCTCAAATGTAATACGTTGTAATATCGTCTCTTTGGTAATATTATTGGGTGAAATACTGTACAAATGGGTGAGTGGTAATTCGCCAAAAGCATAACCAGATTGTACTAAAACGCTAGTCTTTTGTCCGTTGAGGTGTTTTTTATCAAACTCTGTTTTTAGGTCAATTTTTCCAAAAGAGAAATTGTTCAGCGCACCATCAGCAATAGATTTTGTGAATTGAAAGGTAAAGTTTGGGAATCGTTTTTCTACTTCAACTCTACCATTTGGGGTTTGCATATAATCACTAAACGGACTCCATTTTAAAGAAACCATGGCGGTAGTCATGGCAAAATTAGTATAGGTCTTTCCGTTTAAGTTGAAAGTGTAATCAAATTTAGGTTCTACTTTTGCAGTGGCAATTTCCCAGATGCTTTCTGTTTTTGGAATGAATTTAGTCTCTACAAAAGCTTTCCAACTTTTGTAATTGTAAAAGGTACTAATATTAAAAGGTCTGGGATCGTAGATTTTAAATCCTCGTTTATCAATCGCATAGACAGTACTTGCAATTTCTCTTACATCATCAGTGTACGATATTCCTAACCAGGAATTCGTTGTTTCGCTTAATCGGGATCCAATACCTAAACTGTATTTAAAGGTGCCGTCTTTGGTTCCGTAAGCAGTATAAGCTTCCATGCGAATGGTCTTAGAAAAGCGATCGTTGGTTGTTCCGCCAAGGCCTATTCGGAATCCTTCATAGTTGTTAAAACTAACAAATTTACGAAGATCTAAATCAATTGGTCCAGCAGGAATAAATCCATTAATTAATCGGCGACCAATAGTTAATTTACGCTCGAAATTATTTTTTATAGAGATGCTGTCTAATACTGTATAGGTTCGTTTACTTCGAATGTCCAAACTGTCTTTTCGGTAGGTGTTCCAAAATTCATCTGTTCTGTTGATGGCATCTTTGCTTATTTCTAATGCAATAGCCCCTTTTTTTAATGCGACAGGTTGATTCAATTCAATTTCGAAATTGGCACTTTTAGAAAACAAATAAATAAAATCTGAAGTTTCTTTTTTTCTGGGTTTAAAGTCTTTTTCACTATCGCCTTCAAATTGAATTGTGCCACCCAAAAGCTTTAAATCATCATCATTTTTTCCTTTTACAATTTTAAATGATTTGCTAGCTGGAAACCATACTTTTTCTTGAGGTAAAAAGGTAAAATCATGTGTGCCACTAATGTCTAGAACCCCTTTGATGCGCATAATTGCTTTGGCAATCCCATACGTGTTTTGATCAACATATAGCACCCCTTCAAGACCCTGTGATTTATTTTTTTTCTTGTTTTTAAAATGAATTAGATACACATTTCTTCCGTCAATTTTGGTAGAGTCAAGCAATTGGTATTTGTACTCTTTAATAGCATCATTAGCGATCGGACTGTTGTATTTTGTTTCAAAGAGTTCGTAATTGGTATCATAAATAGAAAAGGACTGGAGTTTAAACCCTAAAATTTCATAAATAGGTTGTTTTAGTCCAGCCATTTTCGAGCCTAAAATGGTTTCTTTAAGCTGGTTGTTTTTGTATTGGTAAAGGGACACTTTTTCAGTTTGAAACAAATGCTGATTCTGAATCATTTTTTTGAATTTATAATTCGAAGAATCTATTTTGACACTTTTTTTATTGGTGATTACAGTATCAATTTTGGCACTTATGGAATCGGGATTGGCCGTAATAACTAGTGAGTTATAACATTTGAATTCAAAAGCAGTTACCCGTTTTTGAGGGTTATTTTGATTTTTTGAAGCAATCGTTTTTCTAATAATAGCTACTGCTGGATTTTCTCGCGGAATAATTACTTCTTGCAAATCACTGGCGTTTTGTTGTAAGGAAACCAGATAAAATGTTTTTTCTTTTTCAACAAGAATTCTTTTTTTGTCATAGCCAATGTAAGAAACACTAAACTCCGTTATTGGTCTTAAGGAAGTGATAGAAAATTTACCGTCCACATCAGCAATAGTAGTATTTCCATATGGAGCGGAGAGGGACGCAAAAGGTAAAACTTTAGCAGTTGCTCCATCTTTCACAATTCCATTCAATTGAAATTGTGCTTGCATCGAGAGCGAACCTACCAAAAGAAACCAAAACCAATACTTCATAAAGAATGTTTTAACTTTAAGTAGCACAAAAGTACTCATAAAAAAAATCCGCTTGACAACTCAAGCGGATTTAATTTATTGTGAAAGAAGTATGGCTTATACTTTCATAATTTCGGCTTCTTTTTCAACAAGAAGTTCGTCAATTTTTTTGATGAAAGCATTAGTTAAATTTTGAACCTCATCTTCGGCACTTTTACAAATATCTTCTGATGTACCTTCTTTTTCTAATTTTTTGATATCAGTATTTGCATCTTTACGAGCATTTCTAATCCCAATTTTTGCATCTTCAGCTTCAGCTTTTGCTTGTTTTGCTAATTCTTTACGTCTTTCTTCTGTCAAAGGAGGTACGCTAATAATAACCATATCTCCATTGTTCATCGGATTGAATCCCAAATTAGCAATCATGATTGCCTTTTCAATAGCCTGCAACATGTTTTTTTCAAAAGGCTGTAAAGTAATCGTTCTAGCATCTGGAACACTGATTTTTGAAACTTGAGAAAGTGGCGTAGCCGAACCATAGTAATCAACAAATACGCTTCCTAGCATAGCAGGAGATGCTTTTCCAGCGCGAATATTTAGAAAAGCTTTTCCTAAATGTTCTATTGAACCTTCCATAGATTCTTTCGTGCTGTCTAATATAAATTCAATTTCTTCAGTCATTTTTCAGATTTTTTAGTTTTTCAGATTTTTAGATCCTTTTGATCTAATTACCTTAGAAGTTTATTCTGTTTTTTTTAAATATTTACAACAGTTCCTATGTTTTCGCCTTCGCAAATTTTTATTAAGTTACCTTCTTTATTCATATCAAAAACTACAATCGGCAACTCATTTTCTTGACTAAGTGTAAAGGCTGTGGTGTCCATTACATTCAATCCCTTACTCAACACATCTTCAAAAGAAATATAATCGAATTTTACAGCAGCTGCATTTTTTTCTGGATCCGAATCATAAACACCGTCTACACGAGTACCTTTCAAAATTACATCTGCATTGACTTCAATACCACGAAGAACTGCGGCAGTATCAGTTGTAAAATATGGGTTTCCTGTTCCAGCACCAAAGATTACAATTCTGCCTTTTTCAAGGTGACGAACGGCTCTTCTTTTGATATAAGGCTCAGCGATAGATTCCATTTTTAAAGCAGTTTGCAAACGCGTTTTCATGCCTTTGTCTTCTAAAGCGCCTTGCAATGCCATACCATTAATTACGGTAGCTAACATCCCCATATAATCACCTTGAACGCGATCCATTCCAGAACTCACTCCTGCAACACCTCTAAAAATATTTCCACCTCCAATTACAATGGCAATCTCTACGCCTTTGTCATGAATTTGTTTGATTTCATCAGCATATTCTGCCAATCTTTTTGGGTCAATTCCGTAATTTAAATCGCCCATTAAAGCTTCACCACTTAATTTTAGAAGAATTCTGTTGTATTTCATGAGTTGGTTGAGTTATTTGCTGCAAATATAGTTATATTCTCATTTTTTGAAATAGTGTTTTAAAAAATAATTTGAGGTCAAAACTACTTAATGTAATAATTGTCACGCTTTATATTGTATCTATCGACTACCTTCGGTATAATAAAAATAGAAAAATGAAAACATATATTGGTAAAGCGCTATTTAATAGCCATTCGTATGAAGAATATAGAAAGTTAATGGCTGATTTGTTGAAAGAAGGAAAGTCAACTGCTGTAGATCAGACTGAAGAGCGAACACATTATAGTGAATTGAATGAGTCTAGAATGCGCCGATTGGATAAGACAATGAAAATTACCGATGAGAACATTGTTAAATTAAACAGTCTAAACAAACATTATATTTGGCTTGTGCTTACTGAGAGTTGGTGTGGAGATGCCGCTCAAATTTTACCAATTCTTAATAAAATCACTGAGGCGTCTAATGAAAAAATCGAAATGAAATTGGTACTGCGCGATGAGCACGAAGAATTAATGAATCATTTTTTAACTAATAAAAGCAAAGCCATTCCAAAACTAATTTGTATTGATAAAGAAACAGGATCAGTTGTTGCTGATTGGGGCCCAAGACCTCAAGGTGCAGTTGATTTGATTACAGAGTACAAAAAACAATTTGGAACAATCGATGAGACTGCTAAAGCTGATTTACAACTATGGTATTTGCATGATAAAGGAATGAATACTCAAAATGAAATTATTCAGATACTTCTGAATTTAGAATAACTTTTTCAAATTTTTCTGGAGTTAAAGCATTTTCTACCTTGAAATCACCAATTTTTGTTCGGCGCAATGCGGTTAAATGCGAACCAGATTGCATGGCTTTTCCAAAGTCATAGGCTAAGGAACGAATATAAGTTCCTTTGCTGCACTTTACTCTGAAGTCAATCTCTGGCAAAGCAATACGAGTAATTTCAAATTCGTAAATCGTCGTTTTTCTTGATGCAATTTCGACTTCAACTCCTGCTCTTGCGTGTTCATATAACCGAACACCTTCTTTCTTTATGGCCGAAAAAACAGGTGGTTTTTGGTCAATTTCGCCTAAAAATTGTTCTACCGTTGAATAGATAAGAGTTTCATCAATATGAGAACTAGGGTAGGTTTGGTCAATTTCAGTTTCTAAATCATAGGAAGGCGTTGTCGCTCCTAAAAAAAAAGTACCTGTATATTCTTTAGGTTGTGCCTGAATTTCAGTGATTTTTTTGGTGAATTTTCCCGTGCAAATAATCAATAAACCAGAAGCTAAAGGGTCTAAAGTGCCAGCATGTCCAATTTTAAATTTTTTGGGCAAATCAAAACGGCGCTTTAAAATGTATTTCAACTTGTTTACCGCTTGAAACGAAGACCATGTCAGGGGTTTGTCAATAAGAATGACTTGACCGTTTAATACCTCTTCAGCTGTTTTCAAGGGGACTATTTTATAAATGAAAAATAAAACAATAAGAAAGTTCCAACCACAATTCGATACCAACCCCAAGGTTTGAATCCGTATTGTTTGATAATTTCTATGAAGAATTTGATAGCCAAAATGGCTACAACAAAGGCTACAAAATTACCTAAAAGGAATAATTGAATGTGTTTGTCTGATTTTAAAATTAATTCGTAGCCTTTCATTTGAGAGGCTTCGTATGTTTTTAAAAAAACCGAATAGCAAGTTACCGCAAGCATAGTAGGAACGGCAAGGAAGAAAGAGAATTCTGCCGCAGCATGGCGACTTAAACCTTGTTGCATTCCGCCAATAATAGAGGCAGCTGAACGACTGGTACCAGGCATCATGGCTAAGCATTGCCAAAAACCAATGGTAACTGCTTTCTTGATGGTAATATCTTCTTCTTTAAGTATGGTTGGATGTTGAAATTTGGAATCGATAAAAAGTAATACGATACCTCCAACAATTAAAACAATGGCAATGGGAATCGGATTTCCTAAAATGGCTTCAATGGCATCGTCAAATAGTTTGCCCAAAACTAATGCAGGAAGTACGGCAAAAGCTAATTTTATAAAAAAGTTGAATTTCGAAAAATCAAAGAATTTTTTCCAATACAAGGCTACAACGGCCAGAATTGCGCCAAATTGAATGGAAACTTGAAAAAGTTTTACAAAATCGTCTTCTTGAATTCCAAAATAGGAACTCATAAAAACCATGTGGGCTGTTGATGAAACGGGAAGGTATTCTGTTAATCCTTCTAGTACAGCAATTAAAATAGCTTGTAAGGTATTCATCTACGCTTTTTTCGAGGTTTTCAATATGGCATAAATGGTAATTCCAAAACCAATTAATACAGTAGTTGGGGCCAAACGAATGCGTCTAAAACTAAATACATCCTCATTAAAAACAGCTGGATCATCACTACCACCGCCAGACATTAGAATAAATCCCAATGCAATTACGGCAATACCAATCAGTAAGATTTTATAATTTACTTTTTCAAAAAGAAATTCTTGTTTGTTTTCGCTATTGTTTTTCATTGACATTGAAAATTATTTTTTAAGAATAGTGACTCGAATTGGTTTAACTAACCCAATAACCTAATCAACAAATACACATTTTTAGTACAAATCGTCTGTACGTAAATTCAAGAAACGTTGTGTTGCAAAATAAGTACTCAACCAAGTGATTAAAACGCCGATGGCGAATACAGCAATTAAAACTAAAGCAATCAGCAATTGATCATCAAGTAATCCAAGGTCTGGAAAATTACTTTCCAAATAAATTAATACTCCAATTAACGCTATAATTGCTAATCCAGCACCAATCATTCCAAGGCGTACACTTCGCAATACAAATGGTTTTCTGATAAAGGCTTTAGTGGCGCCTACCATTTGCATGGTTTTGATGATAAAACGATTGGAATGAATAGACAAACGCAACGAGCTATTAATTAGCAGTACAGCAATTACGGTAAAAAAGCCACTGATAATCAGAATCCACATACTGACTTTTTTAATATTGTCATTCACCAAGTTTACTAATTGTTTGTCGTAAACGATATCAGAAATCATTGGGTTTTTACGCAATTGACTTTCAACTTTTGCGATACTATCTTTGTAAACGTAATCAGCTTTTAAGTGGATATCGAATGAATTTTGTAATGGATTTTCACCTAAAAAAGTCACAAAGTCTTCTCCAATTATATCCGTATGTTGTTTGGCAGCGGCATCTTTTGAAACGTATTCAAAAGTTTTGGCAAATGGCGCTTTTTTTAATTCAGCATCAAAAGATTTGATAATGGTATCGTTAGCTTCTTTTTTGAAAAATACGGTCATGGCAATATTTTCTCTAAAATCGTCAGCTAATTTTTTAGAATTGATAATGAAAAGCCCCAACATTCCTAATAAAAATAGCACTAAGAATACACTTAATACTACTGAAAAATAAGAGGAAATTAAACGGCGTTTTTGAAATTTATCGTAAGAAGAACTCATAGTTTGTGAAAATTATGGGGTAAAAATAATAAAGAATTTCTTTATTTAAAGTTAATATCGTTCAAAGTTTTAACTTTCGTACAATAAACGTAAATTTGGCAGCTGAAATTGTGAAAGATGTACTGCTTTTTTGCATTTTCAGACATTCAGACAATTATTTTCAGCCTAAAATACGGCTACATCAAATACAGTATACAATGAAATACAATCCGAACGAAATTGAAGCGAAATGGCAAAAGTATTGGGCAGAAAATCACACTTTTGCAGCGCAAAATAATGCTGACAAACCCAAACATTATGTGTTAGATATGTTTCCTTATCCATCAGGAGCTGGCTTGCACGTTGGGCATCCGTTAGGATATATTGCTTCAGATGTATACTCAAGATATAAAAGACACCAAGGGTTTAATGTATTGCACCCAATGGGCTATGATAGTTTTGGATTACCAGCTGAGCAATATGCCATTCAAACCGGACAACGTCCAGAAGATACTACTTCGGTAAATATTGACGGGGGAGTTGACAAAGAAGGAAATCAAATTGCAGGATACAGAAAACAGTTGGATAAAATTGGATTCTCGTTTGATTGGAGTCGCGAAGTACGTACTTCTAATCCTGATTATTACAAACATACACAATGGATTTTTATCCAATTATTTAATTCTTGGTACAATAAAAATTCTGATAAAGCAGAAGACATCTCGACTTTAATAGCTGTATTTGAAAAAGAAGGAAATGCTACTGTTAATGCAGTCTGCGATGACAACATAGCGCCTTTTTCAGCTTCAGAATGGAACGCCTTTTTACCAGAGGAACAGCAAAAAATACTGTTACACTACCGTTTAACCTATTTGGCAGAAACCGAAGTGAACTGGTGCCCGGGCTTAGGAACTGTTTTGGCGAATGACGAAATTGTAAATGGCGTTTCAGAACGTGGTGGTTTTCCTGTTATTCGTAAAAAAATGACGCAATGGAGCATGCGAATTTCGGCTTATGCTGAACGTTTGTTGCAAGGTTTGGATACTATTGATTGGACCGAAAGCATTAAAGAAAGTCAACGCAATTGGATTGGAAAATCAGTTGGGGCAATGGTTTCATTTAACGTCATTGGGAGCGAAGGGAATCAATCTATTGCGGTTTTTACTACCCGACCTGATACGATTTTTGGAGTAACGTTTATGACCTTAGCTCCAGAACACGAATTAGTGGACCAAATTACAACAGCAGAACAAAAACAAGCGGTAGCAGCGTATGTTGAAAAAACAGCAAAACGTTCTGAACGTGAGCGAATGGCAGATGTTAAAACCATTTCTGGTGTTTTTACGGGAGCTTATGCAGAACATCCATTTACTAAAAAACCGATTCCAGTTTGGATAGGCGATTATGTGTTGGCAGGATACGGAACAGGAGCTGTAATGGCGGTGCCTTGTGGAGACGAAAGAGATTATGCATTTGCTAATTTTTTCAAACACCAAAACGGAATGCCAGCTATTAAAAATATTTTTAACAAAGATATTTCAGAGGCTGCTTATGGAGACAAAGTCGGATTTGAATTAGTGGATTCAGACTTCTTAAACGGCCTAGGATACAAAGAGGGAACTAAAAAAGTTATTGAAGCTTTAGAAAAAATAGGACAAGGAAAAGGAAAAACGAATTACCGTTTGCGCGATGCAGTTTTTTCCCGTCAGCGTTATTGGGGAGAACCATTTCCAGTCTATTATGAGAATGGATTACCTCAAATGATTGACGCCCAACATTTGCCGATTATTTTGCCTGAAGTGGCAAATTATCTACCTACCGAAGACGGTTTACCGCCTTTAGGGAATGCCACTACTTGGGCTTGGGATAGTGTTCAATGTTCAGTAGTTAGTAATCAGTTGATAGATCATAAAACGATTTTCCCTCTTGAATTAAACACCATGCCAGGATGGGCTGGAAGTTCATGGTATTGGATGCGTTACATGGATGCACAAAACGAAAAAGAATTTGCCAGTCAAGAGGCTTTGAAATATTGGGAAAGTGTGGATTTATACATTGGCGGAAGCGAACACGCAACAGGCCATTTGTTATATTCTCGTTTTTGGAACAAATTTTTAAAAGACAAAGGTTTTGCGCCAACAGAAGAGCCCTTCAAAAAACTGATTAATCAGGGAATGATTTTGGGAATGAGTGCCTTTGTGTATCGTTTGGAAGGTACAAATACCTATGTTTCCAAAAACCAAATTAAAGATCAAAATGTCCACCCAATTCATGTAGATGTAAATTTGATCAACAGCTCGGATGAGTTAGACGTTGAAGCTTTCAAAAATTGGAGAGAGGATTATGCTGATGCAACTTTTGTTACTGAAGATAATGGCAAATACATTGTAGGCCGTGAAATTGAAAAAATGTCTAAATCCAAATACAATGTTGTTACGCCTGATTTGATTTGTGCTGAATATGGTGCCGATACCTTGCGTTTGTACGAAATGTTTTTAGGCCCATTGGAACAAGCTAAACCATGGAATACAGCTGGAATTTCTGGGGTTTTTGGTTTCTTGAAAAAACTTTGTCGTTTGTATTTTGATGATAATGGTTTGATAGTTACTGATAACGAACCAACCAAAGATAATTTGAAATCGCTACACAAAACCATTAAAAAAGTAGCTGAAGATATTGAGAGTTTTTCATTCAACACTTCGGTTTCTCAATTTATGATTTGCGTGAATGAATTATCGACTCAAAATTGTCACGAACGAGCGATTTTAGAGCCATTGGCTATAATAATTTCGCCATACGCACCTCATATTGCAGAAGAGTTGTGGTCTTTATTAGGTCATTCCGATTCGATTGCTACTGTGGCCTTTCCGAAATTTGAAGCGGCACATTTGGTTGAGAGCAGTAAAGAATATCCTGTTTCATTTAACGGAAAAATGCGATTTACGATTGAATTGCCTTTGGATTTAACCAAGGAACAAATTGAGGGAATTGTGATGAAAGATGAACGCACTTTGCGTCAATTAGACGGAAGAACGCCTAATAAAGTAATAATTGTACCTGGAAAAATTATCAATTTAGTTGGGTAGTTATTTTATAATTTTAGATGAATCTCTGTTTCGAAGTTTTGGAGCAGAGATTTTTTTTACAAATAACCAAATCAACTATTAAACCTATAAATCAATAACCTATAATTGGATTTGCCTGTCAATTTGTTGGTCTAACGAAATGAAGGTTTCTGTTCTTGAGACACCTTCAATAGCCTGAATTTTGGTATTTAATAAATGCATCAAATGCTCATTATCCAAACAGATGATTTTAATTAAAATCGACCAGTTTCCTGTGGTATAATGACATTCTAATACTTCAGGAATTTTCTTTAAGTCGCGAACGGCTTCCGAATTTCGTGCCGCTTTATCTAAATAGATCCCAACAAATGCCATGGTGTTGTACCCTAATACTTTGTGATTTACGGTAAACTTGGAGCCCGAAATCACACCAGATTGTTCTAATTTTCGTAAACGTTGGTGAATGGCAGCTCCTGAAATCCCAATTTTATTGGCAATTTGGAGAATAGGTTTGCGAGCATCTTCCATTAAATCGCGCAAAATTTCTTTATCGATACCGTCTATTTCTACTTGAAGCGAATTGATTTTCATAAATTGATAATTGTAACCAAATATCTTTTTTTGGTTTGAATTGGAAATCAAAAATACACAAAATATAATAAATTCAATCGTATTGTTCGGTTTGGCGTATAAAAAAACCATCCGTAAGGATGGTTTTTAAATTGTATATGTGGAGATTTATTTTCCTTTGTTTGCCTCAGCAACGTATTTTTCTAATGCCATTGTCATGGATGGTGTTCCAGGTGTTGGCGCCATGATGTCAATACGCAAACCATGGTCTAATGCTTCTTTTTGGGTTGTACTTCCAAATACTGCGATACGCGTATCGTTTTGTTTGAAGTCAGGAAAATTTTTGAACAATGATTTGATTCCTGTTGGACTAAAGAAGGCCAATACATCATAATATACATCAGCTAAATCCGACAAGTCACTCATCACTGTTTTATAAAAAGTAGCTGGCGTCCAGTCTACTTTTAGTCCATCTAGAGTTACTGGAATATCAGCATTCAACTGATCTGAAGCTGGCAATAAAAATTTCTCGTCTTTGTACTTTTTGATAAGCGGAGATAAATCGGCAAAATCTTTTGGGCCTACGTATATTTTACGTTTTCTGTAAACAACATATTTTTGTAAGTAAAATGCAATGGCTTCTGATTGACAAAAATATTTCAATCCTTCAGGAACTTTATAGCGCATTTCCTCAGCTACTCTGAAAAAGTGATCTACCGCATTTTTACTTGTAAGAATAATAGCACTGTAATTATTCAAGTCAATTTTTTGCAGTCTAATTTCTTTTGCATTAACTCCTTCTACATGAATAAAAGGTCTGAAATCAATTTTTACTTTATGCTTTTGTTGCAGCTCAAAGTAAGGAGAATTCTCCACTTTAGGCTCTGGTTGCGACACCAAAATTGTTTTCACTTTCATACTATAACTTTTTCTATGCGACTCCTTTTGTAAACCAATAATACAGGAAATAGTAAGGGGCTATTTCAAGAGCGCAAAGATACAAAATAAAATAAAACAACTTGCTGAATATTAAATTTTGATAATTTTTAACAGAAACTATGTAAGTTACTAGGTTTGCAGCTATTACGATTGCGATAATTAGGGTTGGAAACAGTGTGTTTATGTTTTCATAATAGAAAAATAACATGTTAATTGGTAATAAAATAATGCCAATATAGGTTCGGTATGTTACTTTTTGATGATTGAATTGTTCAACAAATTCTTCAATATGAAAAGCAGTGGCGATTATTTTTTCAATAAGCACTTTTGACAAAATGAAAAAAAGTAAAAAGTTAGCGATTTGAATGTATTGCATCCAATCTCCTTTTGTTCCAAATCCATAAATATGCAATGAAAGTTGGATAAAAAAGGCAAATGAAATTACCTGTACAAAAAACAAAGCTATTGTAAAACCATTTTTCAAGTTGCTACTCTCACGATATACTTTGATGTATTTATCAGAAAATAGTAAGTTGGCAAAATCGCCAAATCGATTTTCAAAAACAGATTTAGTAACGGCAATTGTGGCAAAACAAATCAAAAACAAGAGTGTTACCCAGTCGGAGTTGTCAGATAATCGGGGATGAAGTACAAATTCATTCATAGTAGGGCAAAATTACTAATTTTTTATTTCATTACTTTTTATTATAATTTTATTATGATTCAAATGGCATAAAAAGCTTACTTTTGCACTGAAATTACTCAAAATTATGAATGATTGCCTAGTTATAATTCCTACCTATAACGAAATTGAGAACGTTGAAAGCATCATTAGAACGGTGTTGTCGCAGCACAAGTTTTTCCATGTTCTAATCATCGATGACAATTCACCAGATCATACTGCTGACAAAGTAATTGCTTTGCAAGCGGAGTTTTCAGGGCGTTTATTTTTAGAAAAACGAGCTAAAAAAGCGGGTTTAGGAACAGCCTATGTGCATGGTTTTAAATGGGCTTTAGAAAATAAATACAATTACATATTTGAAATGGATGCTGATTTTTCTCATAATCCTACTGATTTAGAAAAATTATACCATGCGTGTCATCTAGGAGATGCCGACTTGGCAATTGGTTCCCGATATGTAACTGGTGTAAATGTGGTCAATTGGCCATTAAGTCGTGTGTTGCTTTCTTATTTTGCCTCTGTATATGTTCGATTTATAACGGGAATGAAAATTCACGATGCTACAGCTGGTTTTGTTTGTTACAAAAGACAAGTTTTAGAAAGCATCAATTTAGACGAAATCAAATTTGTTGGATATGCGTTTCAAATTGAAATGAAGTACCGCACATTTTGTAAAAATTTTAAAATCTCTGAAGTGCCGATTATATTTACAGATCGCACTAAAGGGCAATCAAAAATGAGCAATTCTATTATTGTAGAAGCCGTTTTTGGAGTAATTGCACTTCGATTAAAAAGATTAGTCAACACATTATAAGAAAAAGATAGAATGAATAGGGTTTTAATTAAGAATGCCAAAATAGTAAACGAGGGAAGGATTTTTGAAGGCGATGTTTTAATTGAGGACGACTTAATTGTTGAAATCGCCGAAACAATTAGCGCAAAATCTGCTGATTGTAAAATTGTGGATGCTGAAGGCAACTATTTAATGCCAGGAGCAATAGATGATCAAGTGCATTTTAGAGAGCCAGGTTTGACTCATAAAGGAGATATAGAATCTGAATCTAGAGCTGCAGTCGCAGGAGGGATTACCTCATTTATTGAACAACCCAACACGGTTCCCAATGCCGTTACTCAAGAAATTCTTGAGGAAAAATATCAAATAGCAGCTCAAAATTCATTTGCGAATTATTCATTTATGATGGGAGCTACTAATGATAATTTGGAAGAAGTTTTAAAAACCAATCCAAAAAATGTAGCCGGAATTAAAATCTTTTTAGGGTCGTCTACTGGAAATATGCTAGTTGACAATGAAGCTGTATTAGAAAAAATATTTTCAAGTACGCCCATGTTAATCGCGGTTCATTGTGAAGATGAAACCACGATAAAAAATAATTTAGCACAATACAAAGAAGAATATGGCGACGATGTCCCAGTAACGGCACATCATTTAATTCGAAGTACTGAGGCTTGTTATCTTTCCTCTTCAAAAGCGATTGCATTAGCCAAAAAAACAGGGGCGAGATTGCATATATTTCATTTGTCAACGGCTAAAGAAATGGATTTATTTACCAATAAAATTCCATTGGAAGACAAGAAAATTACCGCTGAGGTTTGTGTTCATCATTTGTGGTTTACCAATGACGATTATGCTACAAAAGGCAATTTTATCAAATGGAATCCTGCGGTAAAAACGGCTACAGATAAAGAAGCGCTTTGGAAAGCATTGTTGGATGACAGAATAGATGTTATTGCAACGGATCATGCACCACATACTTTAGAAGAGAAGCAACAATCCTATTTGAATGCGCCTTCTGGAGGACCATTGGTTCAACATGCAGTGGTGGCTTTGTTCGAAGCCTTTCATCAAGGCAAAATAAGTGTAGAAAAGATTGTTGAAAAAATGTGTCACAATCCTGCTAAAATCTTTAAAATTGAAAAACGCGGTTTTATTAAAGTAGGTTATTATGCCGATTTAGTAATTGTGAATGCTGGTTTACCTTGGAGCGTAAAAAAAGAAAATATTTTGGCTAAATGTGGATGGTCTCCTTTTGAAGGGTATACTTTTAAATCAAGAATTACACATACTTTTGTAAATGGGCAATTGGTTTACAATGCTTTTAAAGTAAAAAACATTCGCGCAGGAAAGCGATTGTTATTCAATAGATAAAGTAAAATGAAAAAGAGTATTTCATTAGTAGTGATTTTAGCCATTTTGGGTTGCAAAGAGGACTTGGTAAAAAAACCAGATACTCTTATTGAAAAATCGAAGATGATCGATATTATGTATGATATGGCTTTATTAGAGGCTGTTAAATACCAAAATCCTGCTGTTTTAGACTCCAATCAAATTCATCCAAAGCAATTCATTTACAAAAAATACAAAATTGATAGTTTACAATTAGCACAAAATAATGTGTATTACGCCGCAGATTATAAAAGCTATAAAATCATGTTTGACGAAGTCGTTAAGCGTGTAATTAAAGAAAAAAAACGAGCTGTTGCAATTGACAAATTAAAGCAGAAAAACAATAAAAAAAGGATCGCGAAAAAAAACAAAGATTCAATCGCCGCGCTTAAAATAATAAAAGAATAATAAAAAAGGGCAGTACATAAGTACTGCCTTTTTTTGTTCCATTCGAATAATCTTACTTATTCTTTTTCTCGCCCAAAACGTTCAAAAATACTAATGTAATTGTTGAATGTCTTTTTCGATTTTTCATATAATACAATATCACCGCTTTCTTTCATAATTTCTAATAATCCACGGTAGCGTTCAATATCTGTTACTATTTCAATGGCAATATCAACTTGCTCAGACGAAGATAAATGGCTGTAATAGTTTAAGTTTTCAGTATATTTTCCAATCAATTGAGTTAAGAGCTTTTGCGCTTTAGCCTTTTCGCCTACATCATAATAGCCTTTTGCAAAAGGATCTACTAATGAGTAATATTCAAACTGATCTACAGGCATTTTAGTCATTGCTAAATCAATCACTTTTTTAGCTTTGTCCATTTTACCTTCTGCAATAAGTCCTGACATTAATCGCGATAAATTCATGCGATAGGTGATACTGTTTCTTCGGGTTTCAGGATCGTGGTAGATAGAAAGACTTTCGCTATTGCCCCAATCCCAACGCATCACTTTATCAAACATAATATCGGTATCAATTTGACCCATATCGATTTGGCTAGCCCCTTTTGGAAGTTGTGTTCTAACAGGTACTAATTTATAAACCATCCCTTCTAATTGAAGGAATTCTTTCATCCAAAGATAATCTTCGTTGTCAAAAGCTCCACCGCTAAAATAGATCGGACGTTTCCAATTATTATTGGTTACAATGTCTAACATCATTAATCTATTTTTGTAAATAGCACTTCCTTTAATGTCGATTTCTATGGCCGAAACGATAGAATCATTATAACGAGGACTGACTACTTTATTTTTGATAATGGTGTTTTTGTCAATAGGAATTCTAATTTTATTGGTTGGATAAAAATGGATGGTTTGTCCATTTTGCATTTCAACAGTTGACTTAGGATTTTTAATGAATGCGATAAAATCTTTTACATCCCAACGGGTTTCAATTTTTGGAATATGGGCTACATAATCTAATTTATCTCCAACATATTCGTTATGCTTAAAAGAAATTGGTAAGGGATCTGATTCGTAACTTTTCATTTTCATTTGATCAATGTACCAGTCGGTCATAAAAAGACTGGTATTGACAATTTTCACATCCGTTCTATAATTCTCAATTTCTTGTGCATACCAGAGCGGGAAAGTATCATTATCCCCAATAGTAAATAAAATTGCATTTTTATCACACGAACTCAAATAAGCTTTAGCCATTGCAACTGCAGTATATTTATCGGAACGATCGTGGTCATCCCAATTTTGGAACCCCATAAGAACAGGAGCTGCTAATAAGCTTCCAGCAATCAATACCGGTCCAGCAATTTTTGGTGCCAAATGTTTTTTGGCACTTTCGTACAGTGAGTACACACCAAAACCAATCCAAATAGCAAAAACATAAAATGATCCAACCAAGGCATAATCGCGTTCACGAGGTTCAAACGGTCGTTCGTTTAAGTAAATTTTTAAGGCTATTCCAGTAAATAAAAATAAAGAAAGTAGCACATAAAAACTTTTACGGTCTTTACTAGCATGGTACATTAATCCAATTAAGCCTAGGATAAATGGTAAGAAAAAATAGGTATTACGACCTTTGTTTTTCAAAACATCAGTTGGTAAATTGTCTTGAGAACCAAGGTGTAAGCTATCCATAAACGGGATACCACTAATCCAGTTTCCGTTTAAATTATCATATCTGCCTTGAATGTCGTTTTGGCGCCCTACAAAATTCCACATCAAATACCTCCAGTACATGTACCCGAATTGGTATTCGAACATGAATTGGAAATTGTCTACAGTAGTTGGTTTTTCAACGATCAAATAATCGCCATAATTTTTTAAAAAGGCCACATATCCTTCGTTATCAATTTCTTTTTGAGCGTAAGCTTGTCTGAATTCAAGAACTACTTTTTCAATTTCACCTTTTAGTTGGGCTATCGCTTTGTTGTAATCTTCTTCACTTAATTGACTTGCTTCTATACCGTATTTAGCTAAATCCTCCTCAAAAGGATAGTCGTAATTAATTTTAAATTCGGGTGGATTGGTGAAATTGATATAATTTTCTACATGATCAGCACTCCATAATCTTGGTAATATCGTTTTGTGATAGTCATCACTATTTTGCTCAGCATTTTTGAAATTATTGGTAATGTCATATTTACCAGTGGTATAATTTCGTTCGTAATTAGGTGCTTTGTCTAAATAGGGTTTGTCTTTATCTAATCCTGCAAAGGCTTCGGTAAACTGTGGGCCATAAAAAAGCGGGTTTACTCCGTATTGCTCCCTGTTGTAATAGGCAAGTACTTCAGCTGCATCTGACGGTTTGTTTTCGTTAATTACGGTATTGGCATTGGCACGAATGGGCAACATCATCCAGGTCGAGAATCCAATTAATATGAACAAAGTGCATAGGATAATTGTGTTGTAAAAAACCAATCCTTTTTGCTTTGTATAGCGCAATCCAAAATAGAAAAATCCAATTAGTAGGAGTGTTACAAACAAGGTTCCTGAGTTGAAAGGTAATCCCATTTCATTGACCATAAAAATTTCAGTTTTCCCAAAGAAAGCCATAGTTAAAGGCAATAACATTTTGAAGATAAACAACAAAATGGAAACCACTACTACATTAGCAATAATGAAATTTTTAATGGTAACCGTTTTATAATTTTTAAAAAAATACAAAAACCCAATAGCAGGGATAGTCAATAAAGCCATGAAGTGAACCCCGAAGGAAAGTCCGATAACCAATGAAATGATCAGCAGCCATTTATCCCCTCTGGGCGTATTCATTTCTTGTTCCCAACGCAAACCCAACCAAAGTAATAAAGCGATCAGTAAAGATGCCATAGCATACACTTCGGCTTCTACAGCATTGTACCAAAAACTATCAGAAAAAGTATAAGCTAATGCACCTACAAATGAACTTCCTAGAATTACAATCGAATTGTCTTTGTTGATTTCATTATACGAACCGATGATTTTTTTTAAAATCATATTGGATGACCAATATAAAAATAAAATGGTAAAGGCACTGGATACTACCGAAGTCATATTGACCATCAAAGCAATGTGCTCATTGTCTATAGCAAATAGTGCAAAAAATGCTCCAATCATTTGAAACAATGGCGCTCCAGGAGGGTGGCCTACTTCTAATTTAGCCGCAGTAGCAATATATTCTCCACAATCCCAGAAACTCATCGTTGGTTCCACAGTTAGCGTATAGGTTATTAAGGCTATTGCAAACGCAAACCAACCTAAAATAGTGTTCCATTTATTAAAATTGAAATCGGCCTTATTCATGATTCAAATTGGGTTATTATTTTTAGATGCAAAGAAAATGTTTTTTTGCGTAATGAGACGAGCATTAACAAAAAATTCTATTATTAGAAATACAGTAGTAATGAATTGGTTTTTAGTTGGTTTCTTCGGGCATTCTGTTGTAGCCAAAAGTTTTTTGATAAAAACAATCCAAAAGTTTGCGCAAAATAAAATTTGTATTAAATTTGCACTCGCTTAATAGCACTGCTGGTCTATGGTGTAATGGTAACACAACTGTTTTTGGTGCAGTCTTTCAAGGTTCGAGTCCTTGTAGACCAACATAAAGCCTCTCAAGAAATTGAGAGGCTTTTTTTATTTTTGATAATACAACTTATAAATAGGAAATGGTTGTAATGTATTCTTTTATTGCAGTAAATTCAGACTGTAAAACCGCTTTTATTTTTGCGTTAGCATATACAGATTTTGAATAGGAAGCTTTAGCACTGGCACGAGACAATTTTCTTTTTTGGAAGAAAAATACAGACAAGAACCAATCTATCCTCCAAATGATTTCCATAACCAAAGGTGAGGCCTGCCAGCGAGGACGGTTTACTTGCAAGCTATCAGCGATACAATTTAGTATTTCTTGAAACGAATAATTATTTTCAATTAATGTAAATCGTTCGTTTTGAATGTCACTTTTCATTAATCGAACACTCGTTTCAACTACATCTGTAACAGCAATGAATCCAGTAGTGCCGAGCGTATAAAAAGACAATCCTTTGGCAACAGCCGAAAACAAAGCCCCGCTTCCTTGTTCTGGAAATCCAGGTCCAATAATAACCCCAGGATTAACTATAAGTACGCTTAAACCTTCCTGTTGTCCACGCCAGACTTCCATTTCAGCACCATATTTTGATATGGCATAGTCGCTATGTGGTTTTTCGGGATTCCATTCAGTAGTTTCAGAAATCGAAGTTTCGGCTGTATTTAGATCTCCCAAAGCGGCAATGGAACTCACAAACAGCATTTTTTTGATCTTGTAAGACAAGCTAAAATTAACGATGTTGGCGGTGCCTTCAATGTTTGTTTTGCGAATCGCCTCTTCGTCTTTTGGGTCAAACGAAATCAAAGCGGCACAGTGGTAAACGAATTCAATATTTTGAAAGGCAATTTCTAGGGATGGAATATCAAGTATATCCGCTTCCATCCATTCTATTTTTTCAAATAAATGCGACTTGTTGTAAAGCGAAAATAAATTTTTGGTTTTTTCAATGGAAGTTGTAGATCGATAAATTGCTCGCGCATTTTCTCCTTGCTCCACTAAATGGAGTAAGAGATGCGCTCCTACTAAACCAGTTCCTCCTGTAACTAAAATCATGGGGTAAAGATAATTTATTTACTGCTGATTCCCAGATTTTCCTATTGATTTTGAATTTTGAGCCCGAAATTGATTTTTGCAATTGTGATTGCTGATGAAATGGCTATCTTTGCGCAAATTGATTAAAAAATGAAAAATTTAGTAGAAGAATTACAATGGCGTGGCTTGGTTCATGACATCATGCCGGGAACCGAAGAACAACTTTTGAAAGAAATGACAACAACCTATATCGGATTTGATCCGACTTCAGATTCGTTGCATATTGGAAGTTTGGTGCCCATCTTATTGTTAGTTCATTTGAAAAATTTTGGACATAAACCTATTGCTTTGGTAGGAGGTGCAACCGGAATGATTGGAGATCCATCTGGAAAATCTGATGAGCGAAATTTGTTGGACGAAGTTACGTTGGCACACAATGTAGAAGGAATCAAAGCGGTACTTTCGCGTTTCTTGGATTTCAATTCGAAAGAGGTAAATGCAGCTGTTTTAGTGAACAATTACGACTGGATGAAGGATTTGTCTTTCATCAATTTTGCCCGCGATGTAGGTAAACGTATTACAGTAAACTACATGATGGCTAAAGATTCGGTTAAAAAACGTTTGTCTGGCGAAGGCGAAGGAATGTCATTTACTGAGTTTACGTACCAATTAATTCAAGGTTACGATTTTTACCATTTGCATAAAGAATACAATTGTTTATTACAAATGGGAGGTTCTGATCAATGGGGGAATATTACAACTGGAACTGAATTAGTTCGTCGAATGAATGCCGAAGGTGCCAAAGCCTACGCTATGACTTGTCCTTTGATTACCAAAGCAGATGGGTCTAAATTTGGAAAATCGGAAGGTGGTAATGTGTGGTTAACCGCTGATAAAACTTCGGTATATAAATTTTACCAATTTTGGTTGAACACTACTGATGTAGATGCAGAAAAATACATTAAGATTTTCACCTTTTTAGATAAAGCGACTATCGAAACTTTAATTACAGAACATCAAGTAGCACCTCATTTGAGACTGTTGCAAAGAAAATTAGCCGAAGAAGTTACTACTTTGGTACATTCTAAAGAAGAGTTGGAAAAAGCGATTAAAGCATCGAATATTCTTTTTGGAAATGCATCAGCTGCAGATTTGAAACAATTGGACGAAGCGACGTTCTTAGAAGTTTTTGATGGAGTACCACAGGCGGAAATTGCTTCAAGTGAAATCGAAAAAGGATTGGATATTGTGACGGTTTTAAATGAAAAAACTGGTTTCTTCAAATCCAATGGTGAGGCGAGAAGAGCCTTGACGGCGAATTCTATTTCAGTTAACAAAGAAAAAATTACAGAAGAATACCAACTTTCTACAAATGATTTAATCAATAATCAATTTGTGTTATTGCAAAGCGGGAAGAAAAATTATTTTGTAGTTCGAGTGAAGTAATTTTAACTAATAACCAATAAAAAAAATCCTAATTAGATTACTAATTAGGATTTTTTTGTGCCGTTAATGGTTTCAAATAATTCCAAGGCATTGCCATCGGTTAACATCGAAACATAGTGACAAATGTGTAACAAACGATCGTATAGATTTTCTTTTTCTACATTGTGTTTTTCAGGTAACATTTTTAAAATTAACTGGTCATAATTGGAAACCGTTCCATTGAATTTATTATTCATGGCCGAAATGAATTTGTCCAATAAGGTCTGGATAATTTGGTAACCCACAATTTCTTTTTCAATCACCTCTCGACTTTGATAAATATTTTTTACGCTCAATTTAATGATGTCGTCCATTTGCGCTTTGTACTTGCTTTTATCAGTCAACGCATACGGAAATTTTCCAGCTAAAATCGCTTCTTCATTTTCAATAAAAACGCGAACGGCATCGTTGATTAAACTGCCAATAGCCAAGGCTCTCAAATAGCTTATACGATCTTCCTTGGTATTCAAGGTGCTGTATTTGGCGCTATCAATCGAATCTTTGACTAATTTAATTAAATATTCTAAGGCATATTCTTCTTGGACTAAACCGAGATTTATACCGTCTTCAAAATCAATAATGGTGTAACAAATATCGTCTGCCGCTTCCACAAGGTAGGCCAAAGGATGTCTTTCAAAACCAATATCTTTTCCAGACTTATTAGGAATTAAGCCCATGTCTGCAGCGACTTCTTCAAAGAATGCTTTGTCGCTTTGAAAGAAACCATATTTCTTGTCTGCAATATTTTTAGTTGGTTTTTTGGGTAAACTTTCTTTAGGGTATTTCATAAAAGCACCTAAGGTTGCAAACGAAATTCGCAAGCCACCTTCTATCCCTGGACGATCTGCGGTTAAAACTGAAAATCCATTAGCATTACCTTCAAAATCGATTAGATCTTGCCATTGTTTTGGATTGAGTTGGTCTTTGTATTGTTGTCCTTTTCCGATAGAGAAATATTCGCCTATGGCTTTTTCACCGGAATGACCAAAAGGAGGATTACCTATATCGTGTGCCAATGAAGCTGCGGCTACAATTGCCCCAAAATCGTTCATGTGGTAACCGTGCACTTCTTTTAAATGCGGATATTTTTCTAGGATTTTTTTTCCTACCAATCGGCCTAATGAGCGTCCTACAACTGATACTTCTAAACTGTGTGTTAAACGGGTGTGAACAAAATCAGTTTTGGAAAGTGGGATGACTTGGGTTTTGTCTTGCAAACTTCTAAAGGCAGCTGAAAAGATAATACGGTCGTAATCGACTTCAAATCCTAGACGAGTATCATCTTGTTCTACACGCAGTCTTTTGCCTTTGTCGCCTTGTCTTTTTAATGATAAAAGTTGTTCCCAGTTCATTGCTTGGTAGTATTTGTGAGTTACAAATGTAAATAAAAAAACCCGACGCTTTGGAGTCGGGTTTTTATGAATATTTAGAAAGATTAGAACGGTAAATCGTCTGGCTCTTCTTCATTTAAATTAGTTGCAGGAGCAAAAGTTTCTGCTGCTGGCATAGGAGGAGTTTGTGGAGCAGCTGCTGGAGCGTCTGCCAGTACTTTTCCAATTCTCCATCCTTGAATAGTGTTGAAATAAACCGTTTCACCTTGTTGGTTCGTCCACTCGCGACCTCTTAAATTGATGTCGATTTTTACTTGGTCACCCACTTGGTAATTATTAAGTAAGTCACATTTATCTTGAACAAATTGCACCAAAATATGTTGTGGGTATTGTTCGTCAGTAGTAACAACAATATCTCTTTTTTTGAAACCACCAGAACCTACTTCTTTAGTTTGGTCAATCATTTTTACTCTTCCTGTAACTTCCATCTGTATTATTTTTTAAGTTTATTTCTACTTTAGATTTACAAATATACTAACTTCTTCTTTTCTAGGCAAGAGGTCTTTTTTTGATAGGATTAATTTTCTATGGCGGAGGCCTAAAATTTTTTTCAAATTATTTCGTTACATTTATAATCTAAATGGAAGCTATGTTTTTTACTGATAGACGTACTACTACGCGCTGGGTCATCATCATGGCTTCTTTTTGTATTATATCCTTAATTCTTTGGAACACCTACACTTTTTTCCAAATTTTCAAGAACGAAGAACGTTTGAAAATGACACTTTGGGCCAAAGCTCAAAAAACATTAATCAACGCCGATGCCAATACCGATGTAGAATTACCACTTCAAATTTTTAGCACCAATTCGTCCATTCCAATTATTTTGACCGAGAATAACAAGATTATTAATGCAGTGAACATTGATGATATAATCATTTCTAATGTATCTGCATCTGCTCAATTTTTAGAAAATCTTAAAAATGAAAATGACCCTATTGTTATTGAATATGCACCTGGAAAGTTTCAAAAGTTATATTATGGAAATTCGGCATTATTGAATAAATTAAAATACTATCCGATAGCGTTAGTATTGATTATTGTATTATTTGCCGCCTTAGTCTACAATTATTACCGAAGCACCAAAATGGCTACTCAAAACAAACTTTGGGCAGGAATGGCTAAGGAAACCGCACACCAAATAGGAACGCCGCTTTCGTCATTAATTGGTTGGGTTGAGTTGTTAAAAGCAGAGAATGTAGCCGAATCGATTACTCAGGAAATTGAAAAAGATATTGAGCGTTTGCAAACCATTACGGATCGTTTTTCAAAAATTGGCTCAGAACCCAAATTAGAAAGGCAAGATATTATTGCCGCAACACAAGAAACGGTTGCCTATTTGCAATCACGGTTTTCGAAGCAAGTGACTTTTTCTTTTAAAGCACCGGATGTGCCCGTTTTTGTCTCGTTTAATGCTACACTTCACAGTTGGACGATTGAAAATTTAGTCAAGAATGCTATTGATGCTATGAAGGGGAAAGGCAATCTAGATTTGGTTATGGAACTAGAAGGCGAATGGATTCAAGTTAAAGTTTCGGATACGGGAATGGGTATTCCAAAAAAACAATTCAACGCCATTTTTGAACCGGGTTTTACGACCAAAAAAAGAGGCTGGGGTTTAGGACTTTCCTTGACCAAAAGAATTGTAGAAGAGTATCACAAAGGCCGAATCAAAGTAGTTCAGTCAGAAATAGGAAAAGGAAGTACGATCCAATTGAGTTATAAAAAAAGCGAATCTATTTAAATGGATTCGCTTTTTATTTTTTATAAATTATTTTGAATTGCTTTGGCTAAAGCTTCAAATTCTTCCTTGCTTAACGTTACTTTATTTTGGAAACGCATTTCATCCATTTCGTTTAAAGGAATTAAATGAACATGGGCGTGAGGCACTTCTAAACCAATAACTGACATTCCGATGCGTTTGCAAGGGACTGTTTTTTGTAATGCGGTAGCAATTTTTTTTGAGAATTGCATCAATCCTAAATACAACTCGTCGTCTATTTCGAAAAGTTGGTCAATCTCTTGTTTTGGAATACACAGCGTATGCCCTTTTGCATTGGGATTGACATCCAAAAAAGCTAAGAAATTAGCATCTTCTGCAATTTTGTAACAAGGGATTTCTCCGTTTACGATTTTGGTAAAAATAGAACTCATGCGATCTAATTTAGTCTCTAGTAATCTCTAAAATGTCAAATTTTAAAACGCCATTAGGTACGGTAATTTCAGCTACTTCTCCAACAGACTTTCCTAATAATCCTTTGCCAATAGGCGAGGTTACAGATATTTTTCCGGTTTTTAAGTCAGCTTCACTTTCGGCTACCAAAGTATAAATCACTTCCATTCCATTAGTTTGGTTTTTGATTTTTACTTTAGACAATACCAGTACTTTAGAAACGTCTAAATGAGTTTCGTCAATCAAACGGGCATTAGAATGAATTTCTTCTAATTTAGCAATACGCATTTCAAGCATACCTTGTGCTTCTTTTGCTGCGTCGTATTCGGCATTTTCAGACAAATCGCCTTTATCTCTTGCATCAGCAATATCTTGAGATGCTTTTGGGCGCATCACATTTTTTAAATGGTCTAGTTCTTCTCGTAATTTTTTTAATCCTTCTGCGGTGTAATAAGATACTGTGCTCATAACTTCATTGTTTATATAAAATAGAAAAAATCCCATCGGGACGGGATTTCTTTTTACAAAGATACTATTATTTTGATTAGAATGTAAATATATTGATTTTTTACAATCTGTATCAAAAGTAAATCAATTAATTTTGGAGTGTTAATCAGCAGGTTTTTAAATTTTGAATAATGAAAAAGTGGGGTGTGTTTTTTGTCTTTATTTTGATGTTGTTTTCGTGTTCTGAAAGTGGACCTGTGAACAATAATCCGTATATCCAAAATGTTTCTTTTACGGTTGACATTAACATGAACTTACCTTTATATTCCAAGCTTTTATATACTAGCAATGCAGTTTATTATTCTGGGAAAGGAGTTAAAGGACTTATTATCTTTAATACGGGTAGTGGTTATAATGCCTTTGATGCTGCTTGCCCAAACCAAACACAGTCAGCTTGTTCTACACTGACAATTAACGGAATTGAAGCTGTTTGCCCTTGTGATAACAAAACCTACAATTTATTTTCTGGACAAGGGAGTTTACAATATCCAATGAAACAATACCGTGTGCAAGTAAATGGAAATGTATTGCGAATTTACAATTAAAAAATCCTGACATTGCTGCCAGGATTTCTTTAAATTTTTTACTCATTTTGCTTTAGAATAACAATGTTATTCCTGCCAACAAATTAGTTCCTGCTTGAGGATAATAGTACGGGTATACGTCCCACATATAGCCATTTGAAATGTATTTTTTGTCAAAAATATTATTGACTAACCCTTTGAAAACAATCGATTTGAAAACTGATTTTGGTTTAATTTCATAGGTCACATTCAAGTCGTTGATAAGGTAATCGGCTAATTTAGCTTCGGGTAATTCTATGTTGTTCATGTATTGTTCTCCTACATACTTTTGTAACCATACGATTTGTAGACTTTGGGTTGGTTTGTATATCAAACTATTTCCAGCAATTATAGCAGGAGAATACGAAATGTCTTTGGTTCCATAATTTTGACCGCTAACAGCTAAGTCTAAGTTTTTATTGCGGCTTAGAGTGGCATTAGGGCGAAGACTAATTTCATTCGATACGACTATAGTGGCATCAACTTCTACACCCAATCGGTAACTTTTTTCGCTGTTGGAACGAATTGGATTTCCAACATCGTCTAGGGTTCCAGTTAAAATTAATTGGTCTTGGTAGTCCATATAATAGAAGTTAGTATTCAATTGAACTTTGTCTGACAAATACCTCCAACCCAATTCGAAATCATTTAATTTTTCTGGTTTCACATTGCCGCCTTCATAGTCGGTTCGATTGGGTTCTCTATTGGCTCTTGCATACGAAAAGTATACATTGTTTTTAGAATTGACGGTATAATTAAGTCCTGCTTTTGGATTGAAAAAAGAGAAGGTATCATTCACTACACCGGTTTCATTGGAATTGGCTTTGTAGTTTACATTGCGAATTTGTAAGTCGCCAAAAAGACTCCAATTGTCATTCACTAAGTAATTGGCTTTCGCGAAAGCGGTGCCATCCGTTTTGGTAGCCGTATTCTCATAATAGTGATCTCCGAGTTCGGATGAGCCAGCATATCTTGCCCAAATTACTTTTCCAAAATGATTTCCTACGTATTTGTTATAGCTTCCGCCAAAGATAAAATCTAATTTGGTAGATTGGTAATTGGCTGAAAATGTAGTTCCATAAAAATCATTGTCTAACCATTTTTGACGAATTAAATCGGTGGTGTTGATGGTAGTTCCATTTATTGCAATAGGAGTTAATCCATAAGTTGAAAAATCAGCATCCTCTTTATAATTTTCATAATACCCTTTTCCTTTGGTGTAATGAAAGGCAAGATTGGTATTCCAATTAGTAGCTAGTTTTTGGTTCCAATGCAATTGATAATGGTCTTGTTGGTAATTGTCCGTTTCATTGTCATAAAAACGCGTTTGTCCTGTTTCGTCAGTGAATAGTCCAGCTGAATTAAAAGTTCTATTGGTCAACAAAGTTTCACCATCAATCCCGTTCCAAGATTGGTAGGTTTTTTCATTTCCTCCAAAAGCCAAGGCTTTGATTAATGTAGATTTACCAACATAAGTTCCTTGCAAGAAATAGGATTTCAAATCGGAACTCGCTCGGTCAATATAGCCGTCAGAATTTAAAGTAGAAACTCGTCCAGCAATTTCAAAATGATCATTAAGTAAACCGGTGCTGAACTTTACGGTATGCTTGCGTGTGTTGAAACTTCCAAAAGAATTGGAAATTTCACCTGAGGCTTTCTCAGAATACGAATCGGTTAACATGTTTAGACTTGCGCCAAAAGCGCCTGAACCATTAGTTGAGGTTCCAACACCGCGTTGCAATTGTACACTTTGAAGCGAGGAGGCAAAATCAGGCATGTTGACCCAAAAAGTACCGTGACTTTCAGAATCGTTATAAGGGATTCCGTTGATTGTTACATTCACTCTGGTTGCATCGGTTCCACGAACGCGAATCCCAGTATATCCTATACCATTACCAGCATCCGAAGTAGTCACTACAGAAGGCATGTAATTCATCAAGATGGGAATATCTTGCCCTAGATTTCGGGATTTAATTTCCTTTTTGGATAAATTACTAAAACTTACCGGTGTTTTGGAAGTCACACGAATTGCCGAGACTAATACTTCGTCCAGTTGGGTTACTTGTGTGCTGTCTTTGGTTTTTTCTTGTGCCAATGTAGCCAAAGAGAATAGCAAGAATGAGCTTAAATAAAGTCGTTTTGCGCTCGGTTTGAATAATAAAAATTTCATTCGTAAATAGATTACGAATAACAGGGGTAAATTATTCTTGGTTAAAAATTAAATGATTCCTCTAGACTACAAAATTAATAGGTGTATTAATCGTTAAGTCTGTTTTCCCTTAGCAGCATTACCCGCTCAGGTTCATTGGGTATAATCTCAGCTCGTTATTTAGAGCACCCCTTGAGACAGTGCAAATATAAAATATTCCAGTTTAATTGCAATGACAATTTCAAAATTCAATTGTAAAAATAGGGTGATGGATTTAATTATGTTGTAGTAGATAATCCTGAACAAATTCCAAAGACGATTGTCCGTTTTTTAGGGATTTAGTTAAATTGTCAATTATAGAAATCGCTTTATTAAGGCGTAAGGAGGCGTCGCCAGAAAGGGTAATAAAAGGTTTGTTGTTGTCTATTAGGGATTTCTTGAAAACGCTAAAAACCGTCTCACGTCCTTCGGGTTTGTCACGCAAATCGTCTTTTTCCCATGGTACATCAATATCGGTTAGAAAAAATAAATCGTATTCGTGTTCGCGAGCCGCTTGGTCTAATAAAGGGTCGCAGTAGTTGTAGTATACCTCAGAGAAGACTTTGGTTACCATTAAATTGGTGTCGCAAAAAAGATAGTGATTGGCAGTTGCCATTTTTTCATTTTCAAGTTGGGTTTGCCCGTAAGCAATTGGCAACATGTCATTGACATCGCAAATGGTTTGGTGTTTGTCCCATTTTTCTTGAAGATAGTCGCGTGCAAATTCGGGAACCCAATCGGTTTTGTAGTATTCGGCCAATTGTTTTGCCAAAGTAGTTTTCCCAGTGCTTTCGGGACCGAATAAAGCTATTTTTATAATTCTTTTAGGTCCGCTTGGGAGCTGTTTAAGGTTTTTTTCCATTCTAAATAGCCGTAAACGGCAACAATTGTAAATACTAAATATTGAAAACTAGTAAAGGTCAATCCTTTTGCAAAATATAAGGGAATTGAAACTAGATCTCCAACAATCCAAAACACCCAATTTTCTATTTTTCGTTTGGCCATAAGCCACATGCCAATAAAGAAAATTCCAGTGACAAATGTGTCCACATAGGCATACCAAGTATTGAATTTATTAAAATAAAGGTAGACAGCGACAACAAATGCGATGGTAAAGATAAAGATAATTAGAGACATGCGTTTTTCAGCAGTAGAAATAACGGAAATCGGAAATTCGACATAGTCACCTTTTTTTCGGGTCCAACAATACCAACCATAAATACTCATGGTAAAATAGTAGCCGTTGATCATCATATCGCCCCATAAGGTCCATTTCCATAGCAAATACACATAAATTAAAGTGCTAACCATTCCAGTTGGAAAAACGAGAATATTGTCTTTTTTGGCATACCAAACGCTTGCGATTCCTAATACTACCGCAATTATTTCCAGAACAATATCGTAGGTTTGATAGTCTTTGTATTGTGAAAAGAAAAATTCGAACATAATTAGTTTGCTTGAGTTGAATTGTTATTTTCAAATGCATACACTAACGTAAAATTAGTATCCAATTCTGAAAAATGAATGGTAAATTTTTCATCTAATCCCCTGTAACTTAAAATAGCAGAAGTTGGTGTTTCATTCAATTCGAATGGCGTTACTTGAATATGGTCTTTAAAGCTAATGCCTTTTTCATTTTTAATTTTAAAAATGGCTTCTTTAGCACCCCATTTCACAGTAAGTTTTTTAATGTATTCGGCTAAGTCTGTTTTTTGAAGTCGGTTTAATTCTTGGTCATTGACAAACTTGTGCGCGATTTTTAGAATGATATTGCGTTGCATTTCGATGTCGATACCAACGGGTTCGTTGCTTACAATGATAGCCGAAAAATGATGGGAATGGGTAATGGAAATGTATCTACCATCCACTAAATGGGGTTTTCCAAATGCATCATATTCTAAATCAAAATCGGAGTAACCGGCTAAGGCCAATAATTTTCGGATGCTTAGAAAAGCGCGTTGGTGTATTTCGGACTTCATTCCGTTGAGGCGCAATTGGTTTTTTTTGTTCAATTGTACGTCTTGATTCAATTGTTCAAACGATTCGGTAATGTCCCAAATTAGGATTTGTGTGTTGGAATTGTGGTGAATGGTTTTATACAATGGCATACCGAAAACGTGTTTTAGCCCCGACAGAAGCAGCATCCTTTGTAGCCGGTTTTTGGCGACAAAGATAGAGCGAATGGCGGGAATAGCTCTAAAAAGAAATGAATTTCAATTATTTTGTTGATTTTTAAAAGATTAGCGCCCTAAACAATTCATAAAAGTAGGGGAATGTTTTTAAAATCATAAGTTATTATGTAATTTTGCAAAAATTTTTACAACAACAAATATACTATAAATGAGTACAGCAACGATGCCTTATGTGGCTTACAAAGTAAAAGACATTTCTCTAGCGGCTTGGGGAAGAAAAGAAATTGAATTAGCAGAAGC
>JAGOAF010000038.1 GCA_017984035.1 Flavobacterium sp. | reverse complement strand
CCACTTTCAAAGCCTTTCAAATAATTGAGAGGCTTTTTTAATAGTTAATAGTTCCTATGTGACGCATCACCCGAACAATGCGATCTTTTCTCCTATTGATAAATGCAGTTGAATTTGATGCTTTGTATTTTCTGGGATTGGGCAAAATAGCCGCTATTCCTGCCGCTTGTATTTTAGTTAAACTCGAAGCGTCTTTACCATACCAATAGTTTGTAGCGGCATGCGCGCCATAAATTCCATCCCCCATTTCAATGCTGTTAAGATACACTTCCATGATGCGTTCTTTACCCCAAATCAACTCGATGAGTACTGTAAAATAAGCTTCCAGCGCTTTTCTAAAATAACTTCGCCCTTGCCATAAAAATACATTCTTGGCGGTTTGTTGCGAAATCGTACTGCCTCCTTTTATTCTTTTCCCATTCGCATTGTTCCGAAATGCTTGCTGCATGGCACTAAAATCAAATCCATGATGACGCAAAAAAGTACCATCCTCACTAGCAATGACCGCTTTTTGCAAATTCATAGATATGTTTTCTATTGGTTCCCAATTGTGTTCAAAATAAATGGGCTTTTTATCCAGTTTATTTTCTATAATTCGGATTCCCATTAAAGGCGTAAATGGGACTGGGACAAATTTAAAAAAGACCACTAATAAAACCGATAGTCCGAAAAACCAAACTACTATTTTATAAAGGATTCGTTTCAATTTCAACATAAACAGAAAGTTGTTTGTTTTAACTTAATTAGTGTTACTAACAATGTCATGAATGATTTTCAAATGATGTTGGGTGTGGATTTCTAAAAAAAGAATCGTTTGTTTCTTTTTTAAATCTCCAAAATAAGGATGTTTAAAAAAATGATTTTTAGAAACGAACTCCAATGCTTTTATGGCTTCTTTTGCTTTTGCTAAATGTAGTTCTAGATTGGCTATTGTAATGCCGTCTTTTGGAACCACCACTTTTGGAGCTTTCGCTTTTCCTCTGGGGATATTTTTTGTTGCGAATATGATCCACTTCATAACACTAAAATTCCAACTATACTCTTTTGGGTTGGAATTTTGTATAGCCGCAATAATTCCATTTAAAGTTAAAAGCGAATGTTCAATTTGCCACCCAACCGTAGACTGAGAGACTTGCAAATTCATGGATTCACTATGTTGTATATGATTTTCTAATTGATCCAATAAAGCGGCTAAATTGTTTTTCATTGTATAATGGAGCAAACTTTGAATTTGTCTCCAACCAAAAATACAAAAATGTTGTATATAAAAATGAAAATATGTTTTGGGAATCCACAATCAAATACCCGCAAGTTTAATACACTAATTTATTCATCACTGGCTTAAAACAAAAAACCTTGCATCGCTGCAAGGTTTTTAAAAATGATTTTATTTCTTATTCCGGATCATTCATTTTGAAGGTATCCATGAACGCTGTGGTATAATCACCAGCGATATAACGAGGATCATCCATCAACTGTCTGTGGAACGGAATCGTAGTTTTAACGCCTTCAATTACAAATTCGTCTAAAGCTCTTCTCATTTTACTAATCGCTTCTTCACGTGTTTGCGCTGTTGTAATCAACTTGGCAATCATCGAATCGTAGTTTGGCGGAATAGAATAGCCTGAATACACATGTGTATCTAAACGAACTCCATGTCCCCCTGGCATATGCAGCGTAGTGATTTTTCCTGGTGAAGGACGGAAATCATTGTACGGATCTTCGGCATTGATACGACATTCAATAGCATGCAATTGCGGTAAGTAGTTTTTACCTGAGATTGGCACACCTGCCGCTACTAATATTTGCTCACGTATCAAGTCGTAATCAATTACTTGTTCCGTAATTGGATGCTCTACTTGAATACGCGTATTCATTTCCATGAAATAGAAATTACGGTGTTTGTCTACCAAGAATTCTACTGTTCCAGCGCCTTCGTATTTAATATATTCGGCAGCCTTTACTGCAGCTTCTCCCATTTTCAAACGCAATTCATCAGTCATGAATGGCGAAGGGGTTTCTTCTGTTAATTTTTGGTGACGACGCTGTACCGAACAATCTCTTTCCGAAAGGTGACACGCTTTACCGTAAGAATCTCCAACCACTTGAATTTCGATATGACGTGGCTCTTCGATTAATTTCTCTAAGTACATTCCGTCATTTCCAAAAGCGGCAGCCGACTCTTGACGAGCACCTTCCCAAGCTTTTAATAAATCTTCTTCCTTCCAAACAGCACGCATTCCTTTTCCACCACCACCAGCGGTAGCTTTTAGCATTACTGGGTAACCAAATTGGTTAGCCAATTCAGCGGCTTGTTCGTACGATTCTAAAATTCCAACAGAACCTGGAACACAAGGAACCCCAGCTTCAATCATGGTTGCTTTAGCCGAAGCTTTGTCTCCCATTCGATCAATCATTTCAGGAGCAGCACCAATAAATTTGATTCCATGCTCTTGACAGATTTTTGAAAATTTTGAATTTTCAGAAAGGAAACCGTATCCTGGGTGAATTGCATCAGCATTGGTAATCTCTGCTGCTGCAATAATGTTGGACATTTTCAAATAGGATAAATTACTTGGAGCAGGACCAATACACACGGCTTCATCTGCAAACTTTACGTGTAAACTTTCCGCATCAGCAGTAGAATAAACAGCAACTGTTTTGATTCCCATTTCCTTGCAAGTACGAATAACACGAAGTGCTATTTCTCCTCTATTTGCAATTAATATTTTTTTAAACATACTTTTCAGTTTAGAAGTTTATGGGTTTAGGGGTTGAGTAGCAAAAGGTTAATAAACACTTAAACTTCTAGACTCCTATACTTTTAAACTATTAAATTATGATGGATCTACTAAAAATAATGGTTGATCAAATTCTACAGGAGACATATCGTCTACCAAAATTTTAACGATTTTACCTGAAATTTCAGATTCGATTTCGTTGAATAATTTCATAGCTTCAATTACACACAAAACATCTCCTTTTCCGATACTACTTCCTACTTCAACAAAAACGGGTTTGTCTGGAGAAGGTTTTCTGTAGAATGTTCCAATAATTGGTGATTTAATCGTAACGTATTTAGACTCTTCTGCTACTGGTGCTACTGGAGCAGCAGGTGCCGCAGCTGATGGAGCTACCGCTTGAGGTGCTGCCGCTTGCTGCAACATAGGTTGAGCAGGCATTTGTTGCACATAAGTGGTTTCTGTAGTGTTTCCTTCTAAAGTGGTTCTAATGGTTACTTTTACATCGTCCATTTCCAACTTTACCTCTGCAACGCCTGAGTTTGCAACAAATTTAATTAGGTTTTGAATTTCTTTTAAATCCATAATGATTTGTTTTTAGTTTACATTTATTTTTTGTCGTAGGCCCATTTTAAATAAATAGCACCCCAGGTAAATCCGCCACCAAAAGCAGCAAAAATTACCGTATCTCCTTTTTTAAATTGATTTTCGAAATCACTTAAAACCAATGGTAAAGTAGCCGAAGTCGTGTTACCATATCGTTCAATATTCATCAACACTTTACTTTCTTCTAAGTTCATTCTATTGGCAGTAGCATCAATGATACGCTTGTTAGCTTGGTGTGGCACTAACCAATTCACATCTGCATTAGTTAAATTATTTCGTTTCAAGATTTGTTCGCTGGCATCAGCCATATTAGTAACTGCGTATTTAAAAACAGTTTTTCCATCTTGAATAATATTGTGTCGGTTTTCTTTTACCGTGTCAATTGTAGTAGGTATTAATGAACCTCCAGCAGGAATTTTTAAGAAATCGCGACCAACTCCATCTGAACGTAAATATTCATCTAACAATCCTAAACCTTCATAGTTAGGTTCGAACAATGCAGCACCAGCACCATCTCCAAAAATAATACAAGTTGCTCGATCGGTGTAATCTACAATAGACGACATTTTATCGGCACCAATTAGTAGTACTTTTTTATATCTTCCTGATTGGATATAGGCTGCAGCAGTTGACATTCCGAACAAGAAGCTTGAACAAGCGGCTTGTAAGTCATAACCAAATGCGTTTGTTGCGCCAATTTCGGTAGCCACATATGCAGCAGTTGCTGCAACAGGCATGTCAGCAGTAGCGGTTGCTACGATTACTAAATCGATCTCTAAGGGATCTAAATTAGCTTTGGCCATTAAATCTTTAGCAGCCATAATAGCAAGGTATGAAGTTCCTTTACTATCGTCTTTTAGAATACGTCTTTCTTTAATTCCGGTACGAGCGGTAATCCACTCGTCGTTTGTATCGACCATTGTTTCAAGAATTTCATTTGTCAAAACAAAATCCGGGACATAGGCTCCAACAGCGGTAATTGCGGCTGTAATTGTACTCATTGTATTCGTTTATTGTAATCAAATGCTAGGCATTTGAAAAATTGTAAAAGAATTGAAAATTACAAAAAAAATTCGAATTCAATTCTTTTAGTACTTTTATTTGATGATACTTATAGGTAACAAAAAAAACTCTCACGTGGTGAGAGTTCTATTTTACCTACAAAAATGTATTAAGCAACAGCTTCTGATTTATCAATAACCACCTGTCCTCTGTAGTACATTTTACCTTCGTGCCAGTAAGCTCTGTGGTATAAATGTGCTTCTCCTGTAATAGGACATGTAGCGATTTGAGCTACAGTTGCTTTATAATGTGTTCTTCTCTTATCTCTTCTTGTTTTCGAGATTTTTCTCTTAGGATGTGCCATTTTACTATATTATTTATCCGTTAATAGTTGCTTTAATTTGTCCCAGCGAGGGTCAATATTTTCTTCTTGTTTATTCTCTTTTTTGGTTTCTTTAACTGCTAATTCATTCAGTTTTTTTAAAGCTTCCGACTCTAATGTGCCGTCTTTAACTCCTGGATGAACGCGTCTTAGAGGCACTGACAATACAATCATTTCATAAATATACTGTGCAATATCGACTTCAAATTCGCCGAAAGGCAAAATCAATAATTCTTCGTTATCATTATTGAATTCTTCGCCAAAACGAACAATCAATTTCATTTTGCTTTTGATGGGCAAATCAAAATCTTCTCCTGTTACATCACAGGGTACATTTACAATACCTTCATGCTTAAAACTGATTTCCAGCATGTTGGACTTTTTCTCTAAAACTACATTTACTTTGATATTCGAATTCTGAAATTCGTCATAATCAAAGAGGTCAAAGAACGTATTGTCTATTTGATATTCAAAATGATGTTTTCCTAGCTTTAATCCTACAAAAGGAATTAAATATTCTTTAGTTTTCTTCATTTCAATACCATTTTACCCTAAACTACGGGAGCGCAAAGATATAAAATTATTATAAATCCAATAGCCTTATTCTCCTTTTTTTGAAAACTCTTGTTTTGGTCTTATTTTTAAAGGATTTTGACTGATTTCTTGGTACTGATTTCTCGAATGAAAAATATCAATCGCCAAATAAACCGCTTCTTTGAACGAATTGAAATCTGCAATACCTTTTCCTGCGATATCATAAGCCGTTCCATGATCTGGAGACGTTCTAATTTTATTCAATCCTGCGGTATAATTTACCCCATTCCCAAAAGACAAGGTCTTAAACGGAATTAATCCTTGATCGTGATAGGTCGCGATTACGGCATCGTATTTTTCGTATTGGTTGCTTCCAAAGAATCCGTCAGCTGGAAAAGGGCCAAAAACCAAAGTCCCTTTTTCAAAAATCTTTTTCAAAGTAGGTTTTAAAATCAAATCGTCTTCGTTGCCAATAACTCCGCCATCTCCGCAATGTGGATTTACTCCTAATACTGCAATTCTGGGCTTGTTAATGCTAAAATCCTGAATCAACGATTGTTTTATGGTTTCAATTTTTTTAGTGATCAAGGCTTCGGTCAAATGCGAAGCCACTTCACTCACCGGAATGTGATCGGTTAATAATCCTACGCGCAGATTGTCTTGCACCATGAACATCAAAGCATCGCCTTCTAATTCTTGTGCTAAATAATCGGTATGACCCGGAAATTTAAACGTATCCGATTGACTATTGTATTTATTAATTGGAGCAGTTACCAAAACATCTACTTTTCCCTCTTTCAAAGCTTGGGTAGCTGTAACAAATGATTTGATCGCATATTCACCAACCGTTTCATCATTGGTGCCTAAATTCAAATCAAAGCCTTCTCTCCAAACGTTGAGTACATTCACTTTACCAACAACCAATTGATCCAAACGGTCAATTCCGTGAAGATTGATCTCTGATTCTAAGTTGCGTTTGATGAATGAAAGTTGTTTTACATTGGCAAAAATAACAGGCGTACATAATTCCAACATTCTCGCATCCTCGAATGTTTTTAGAACAACTTCGCTTCCAATACCGTTTAAATCTCCGATCGAAATTCCAACAATTATATTTTCTGCTTTTTTCATACTGCCCTGAGGTTATTTATTACTAATTTTGAAGTGCAAATTTAGTAAAATAAAACAAGAAATGTTTACAGGGATTATAGAAACACTCGGAAGAGTTCAAGAAATACAAAAAGACCAAGATAATGTCCACATTACCGTAGCGTCAGATATCACAGACGAATTGAAAATTGACCAAAGTGTGGCACATAACGGTGTTTGTCTTACGGTGGTTGCCATTAAAGAGAACGCCTATACAGTAACTGCTATTGCCGAAACAATAAACAAGACTAATTTATCACATTGGAAAGTAGGCGATGCTGTCAATTTAGAACGCGCCATGAAACTGGGCGATCGTTTGGATGGTCATATTGTTCAAGGCCATGTGGACCAAACTGCAACCTGTATTGCTATTGATGAGGCTGGTGGTAGTTGGCACTATACATTTGAGTATGACGAAACACTGAACAACATCACTATTGAGAAAGGCTCAATTACTGTTAACGGAGTAAGTTTGACTGTAGTCAATTCTAAAAAAAATCAGTTTAGCGTAGCGATTATTCCTTACACATATGAGCATACAAATTTCAATGCTTTTCAAATGGGCACTATTGTCAATTTAGAATTTGATGTGATTGGAAAATATGTAAGTCGATTGTATAGTAATCGATAAAAAATAATGAAACTACGTGTTAAACAGGGATCGTGATAGTGAAAAATCTATCCCGTAAATACCACTCTTGTAAGAGATGGCTAATCCATCAACAATTAAATACCTGTTGCCATTGTTACAAACACATTAGTACCCGCAACCACAAATCGATATAAATGTACGTTGCCATTAGTCCGATTAACAGTTCCCATGTCGCGGAGTGTAAATCCAACAGGCAGCGTAAATATCACTTTATCATACACAGTGGTGGCGGTAGTAGCTAAATAATATGTACCCCCGTCTTTAATATTGGTTAACGTAATACTAATAGAAGGTGAAGAAGTATGAGCAATATTACTTAATGAAAAGTCTATAGTAGTATCCGTACCCTCGTTATTTGAGGAAGTATTAGTATAGGCACCGTTAACTTGTAAATTGCCATAAATTGCTGCTTTTGTGGTTGCACTATTTCCTAATACGGTTGAGTTAGAACCCAAACCAACCACATCATTACCAATAACGATTTCATTAGTTGATCCTGACGCATTGAGTCCGCGACTTAAAAATCCTAAATAAATAGAATTATTGGTAGATGTTAATGTTGTTGTTGCTGAACCAGCATACCTTCCAGCGTTAACCCCTAAAGCTATGTTGTTTGAACCTGAAGAAAGGTTTATAAAGGAATTCAGTCCAAGAGCTACGTTGTTACTTCCTGTAGAGTTAACTAATGCACCTGCTCCAACCGCTGTATTGTTATTGCCAGTAGTATTATTTATTAAAGCATTAATGCCTATTGCAACGTTAGCCTTTCCTAAAGTATTTAAACGCAACGCATTTATTCCTATGGCTGTATTCGATTCTCCCGTGGTGTTTGAAAACAAACTTTCAAAACCAATTGCAGTATTATTAATCCCTGCAGTATTAACTGATAATGCTGATTTACCAAATACAGTATTGTTGTCAAAATTACCAGGACCCCTACCTAATGACAAGCCATTTAAAGTGGCATCAGTAGTTACACTAACTAAAGTACCATTATCTGAAATATTTGAATTGCCTAATGCTGAAGCTCCTGAAAATTTAGGTATACTATTGACTGTACCAATTCCCGTAACAGGATTAGTCAAAGCATTTTGTTTCAAATCCAATGCGGCTTGAGTGAAGGTAGATATCGGCTTGGTTAAATCACTTGTATCATCGACATTTGCTAATCCTATCATGGTTTTATCAATTCCGGAAACGGTGCCTGTAAAAGTGGGCGAAGCCAACGGTGCTTTCAAATCTAAAGCAGCTTGAGTCGCTGAAGAAATAGGCTTACTAGCATCAGAGGTGTTGTCCACATTACCTAAGCCAACTTTTGATGCGCTTATGCCATTAGCGACTTTGGCATCTGTAACGGCATTGTTAGCTATAATTGGGGCAGTTGCTGTACCTGTTAAATCGCCTGCTAATTGAATTTTACCCTTGTTAGAAATCGTTGCATCCGCAACTGTTCCTGTACTCGATTGTGAATCAATATAGTCTTTAATACTTTTTACTGTTGGGTACTTGATAGAAGAATTGGCATCTGCTGCAATATCGGTACTTTTATTGGCAACACTTTCTTTTAAGTCTAAAGCAGCTTGCGTAACGCTAGAAATAGGTTTACTTGCATCTGAGGTATTGTCCACATTACTTAATCCAACCATGGCTTTATCAATCCCTGAAACTGTCCCTGTAAAAGTGGGTGAAATTAATGGCGCTTTTAAATCTAAAGCGGTTTGAGTTGCTATAGAAACTGGCTTGTTAGTGTCAGAGGTATTGTTGAGATTTTCCAAACCTAAGTTTTTCCTAGCATCGGCAGCAGTAGTAGCTCCAGTACCTCCATTAATAATAGGTACTACTCCAATTACATTTTGAGCATTTTGAGCTGAAAAGGCAAAAGGGACTCCTGTTAAATCTTGATTGCTTATTTCTATAAATGAGCTGCAATTTCCTTCCGTATCCAAAGCCACCACTAATTTTTTTGGAGTGGAATTCCAAATAATACTATTAAAATCAGCTGCTGTTCCTGCGGTTTGACTTCCTTTTCCAATAATCAAATTCACCATGCCAAAAGCATCTGTTTTAGTACCTTGGGTTTCTTGGTATTCCAATTGATTTGCTGCATTTCTAATTTCAAAACGCAAACAAACATTTTTGTCTAACAGCGGAACATAACTACTGTTTTGTCCTGTTTGTTGGGGTGCTTTGGGATTCAACAATGCCGCTTGATAGCTTATTCCATTAGATTGTGAATATCCAATTGATGTAATAAAAAATAAAAAAATTAGATAGCTTTTTTTCATTTTGATACATTTTATAAAGGGAAGCGTATACTTTAGATTCGCCATCTTTAATTTTCTTTTTCCATTGAAACAAACACCGTAGTACCTGCCACTACAAAACGATACATATGTGTCTTTCCTGATATTCTTGCTGTAGTTCCCATATACTTGAATGTAAAATTAGCAGCTGTAAATGATACAACATCAGCTACCGAAGTCGCTGTTGTTGCTAAGTAATAAATACCCCCATCTCTTAGATTGGTCAGTGTAATTGAATTATCTGGAGCAGCAGTATAAGCGATATTGCTTTTTGAAAAATCTATAGTGGTAGCACTGGCGGCGTCATTAGATGCATAATTAGTATAGGCCCCGTGAAACGCTGTTAAAATAGTAGCATCATTCCCTATAACAGTGGTGTTGGATCCTAAGCCCACAGTATTGTACCCGATTACGATTTCGTTGGTGTCATTCGTTGCGTTTTTCGCTCTTGCTTTGGAACCAATAAAAGTAGAATTATTGATTAGTGTTAGCGGAGTTGTTCCAGAACCTGCATAAGATCCTGCTCCATAGCCAATTGCTGTATTTTCTGTCCCATTATTAATATAGCCTAAACTATAATTTCCAATACTAATATTATTATCTCCAATTTCACTTTGATTAGATCCAGATATATTCGCTAAAGCTCCAGCTCCAATACCAGTATTATTACTCCCTTTGCTACTATTTAAAGTACTTGCCCCAATGGCAGTATTTCCTACTCCAGAAAGACTTAAACTTAAAGTAGAAACTCCAATTGCAATGTTATCACTTCCTGTTAGATTTGTTTTTAAAGCGTTATTACCAATTGCTATATTCCCAATTCCTTCCGTATTAAATTTAAATGCATCTTTACCAAAAACTATATTATTTGTTGCAGTAGATGAAATCGATTTAGGACCTACGCCTAAAGTCATTCCCTTTATCTTTACATCCGTTTCAAAAACGATCTCTGAACCATTATCATAAATATTACTATCCCCCAATGTAGTGGTACTTGTAAATTTGGGCAAATAGTTAAGAGTACCTGTACTTGATTTTGAATCTACATAGTCTTTGATTGCTTTTACAGTTGGATATTTTGCATCTGATGCAGCATCTGCAACTATAGTAGTAGACTTATTATTTTTATCCTCCTTTAAATCTAAAGCAGTTTGTGTCGCTGTGGTGTATACATCTACATAGTCTTTAATTGCTTTTACTGTTGGGTATTTTACATCCGAAGTAGCATCGGCGACAATAGTATTCGACTTATTGCTTTTATCCTCCTTTAAATCTAAAGCCGTTTGAGTTGCTATAGAAATGGGCTTATTATTATCTGAGGTATTATCTACATTCCCTAAGCCTAAATTCAATCTTGCTTCAGGAGCGGTAGTTGCACTTGTTCCTCCATTTGCAATAGCCACTACACCTGTTACGTTTTCGGCATTTTGAGCTGAAAAAGCAAAAGGGACTCCCGTAAAATCTTGATTACTAATTTCTGTAAACGAGCTGCAATTTCCCTCTGCATCTAATGCAACCACTAATTTTTTCGGAATGGTATTCCAGCGAATTGCATTAAAATTAGCCGCTGTCCCCCCTGTTTGATTTCCTGAGCCAATTACTAAGTTGACCATTCCAAATGCATCTGTTTTGGTATTGATGTTTTCTTGGTATTCTAGCTGATTGGTTGCATTTCTAATTTCAAAACGCAAGCAAATATCTTTATTTAAAAGTGGCGAATAGGAGTTGTTTTGTCCAGGAAGTTCTTCACCCTTTGGGTTTAATAAAACTGCCTGATAACTTATGCCATGGGATTGTGAATATCCTAAAGCTGCAACAAAAAATAAAATTATAAGATAGGGATTTCTCATTGTTATTGAATTTATAAGGGGAAATGTAAGCCTAATTGCATTTGATTCGTTCCAAAAGACAAACTTTCTGTTCCTGTTTTTGGCAACGATTTGGATAGCATATAATTTAAACTAAGACTAATATAATCAGTAACTAAATATTTTACTTGCATCCCAATTAGTGGCTGAATGATCAGTCCTTTGAACTCATCGTATTGGGTTAAATCGTAATAGCGATTGTTTAAAAGCTGTTCTCCATTAATAATTATCGACGTATTAATTCCAGCTTTGAATTTAATTTCTAATTCATTTCGGGTTTTCAAAACGGTATAGGAAATTGCATTTTGTATGCCTACATAATTGGTGTTCCAGGCATACAAACTCACTCCATTGGAACCCTTTGCATTATATTGGTTCCAAGTTAAAGAACCAGAATAGGTGAATTTATCTTTAAAACCATGATCATAGCCTAATTCGTAAGCGTTTCCTGAGCTACTTTTAACATTGCTATTGGAATTGCCAAATGAATTTTTATAATCATAGGTTGTGAAATTTTTACCAATATGTAAATACATTTCTTGTGATAATCCAAATTGAAAACACAATACACAACTAATTAAAAGCAGTTTTAATTTCATAAGTTCTTAATTATTTTACAATAATGAGTAGCGCCATTTGCCGACAAACGAACTAAATAAGCTGCATTAGCTAATGTTGATAAATCTAATTCCAGTATGCCATTAGTGACTTTTTGTTCTTTATTAAATAAGACACGTCCTTGAACATCATAAATAAAGACGGATATAGTTTCATCAATACCATTTGAAAACTGAAAATGGATGATGTTTACAAACGGATTGGGATATGCAATAACTTGGATTGAATTGGATACAGTTGAAGTGTCTATCAAAGTGGCCCAAAAGCTTTGTTGGTATCCTTGCTGAACAACTACAGGACTTGTAACGGTACCGGTACTACTTTGCTGACCGATAGTTTGACTTACCAAAAGGCCAGAATTTAACTTCAGCGATGTCCCTTGCGCACTGATGGACTGATGATGGAGCAATTGTCCGTGAATAAATGAGGAACTTAATAGGAATAGAAATTTTATCATAGGGGATTTGGAAAACTCTTTATTTTTTCAAATATAAAAAAATATTTGATTAGTCGCCCTGTTTTCAAAAAATGAAAGAGGAGAATTACAAAACTAATGTATTATTATGTAGCTTGTTAACTTGTTATTTCCCTTTATTGACTGAACCAAATGATACAATATTGAAAATGTACGTCATAAATAAAGTATCAGATAGTAAAGTGTAAAAACCTACAATGATGGCACACAATAGGGTACACAACAACAAAAAATGAATCTTGAAAATGAAAAAACCCTTTAAAATAAAGGGTTTTCAGAGGTTAGTTGTGGTCCCACCTGGGCTCGAACCAGGGACCACCTGATTATGAGTCAGGTGCTCTAACCAACTGAGCTATAGGA
>JAGOAF010000037.1 GCA_017984035.1 Flavobacterium sp. | reverse complement strand
CGAACACGGTCTAATTTGGCTTTTAAAACATCAATTTGAGCTAAAAGTGTTTCTAAAGATTTTGAAAGTGTATTAGTGTTGTTTTTTGCAACATATCGTATTTCTTCTTCGGCAACCTGTAAGGCTTTTAGAGCGAATTCATCTTGTCCAATTTCATATAATATTTTTTCTTTTAACCAAGCAACCATCAATGTTTCATAATCTATCTCCAGTAGGGAAGCAAGTTTTACTACTTGATCTTTTGTTGGTTTTCTTGTGCCTGATTCAAACTTACTAATCAAGGCTTGATCTATGCCCATCAAATGAGCTAGTTCTCTTGTTTTGAGACCTTTTTTTTCTCTAGCGATTTTGATTAGTGTTTTCATTTTGATTAAATGTTTAAATTTGTCAAGACAAAATTAGTCATAATTTTTTGTAAAAAAAACTTTTTGATCAAAAAGCTTTCTTAATTCTATCTAAATCTCTTTTGGTATCTTGTTCTTTTAGAGATTCTCGTTTGTCATAGGTTTTCTTTCCACGACACAAACCGATTTCTAGTTTTGCCATTCCTTTTTCATTGGTAAACATTTTCAAAGGTACTATGGTGAGCCCTTTGGCTTGAACACTTCTGGCTAATCCTTTTAACTCACGTTTATTTAAAAGTAGTTTACGTTCACTTCTTGATTTGTGATTGAATTGATTTCCAAAGGCGTATTCTTCAATGTAGGTATTGATGGCGAAAAGTTCATTGTTGCTAAATTCACAAAAACTCTCTGTAATATTAGCTTTCCCTAAACGGATGGACTTGATTTCTGTACCAGCTAATACAATTCCAGCAGTATAGGTTTCGATTATTTCATAATCAAAACGAGCTCTCTTATTAAGTATGTTGACTGTTTTTAGCATAGTGAGGCAAAAGTAGTGCAAAAAAGAAAAAATGGAAAGACAAAAGGACTTAATTATTTTAGATGCAAGAGATGGGATAGTATTTGATTTTCTGATAAAGTAACGATGTATAAGTTACCAAACTGATTTTCTGCGATATCGCCATACTTATTTTCTTTAATTAATTGGTTTACCATTTTAGGAATAGTATTGCTATGACCAACAATCAAAATGGTTTTTCCTTTAGTTTCCTTTTTAAATGTTTCAATATCTAGTATTTGGGGATTGTATAATTTAAGCAGTTGATCATTTTCTACTACAATGGGATGAATTGTTTGAAGTGTTCTTTTAAAATCAGTCGAATAGACAGCATCAAATTGAATTGCTGAAAATAATGCTTTCCATTCTAGTGCTCTCTCTAAACCTTTTTCCGATAAATCGGGATTTTTAGAACTATCCGCTTTTTCAGCATGTCTTATAAAATAATATTGGGTTGTTTTGTTTTGGCCAAAATGAATTTGGAAACCGAAAAGGAGTAGAAATACAATGTATTTTTTCATTTTTAACTATATGAATTAATTTATGTAACGAATATATATCTTTGTAGAATGGTAAACAAATCTTCTAAAGATCCGTTACACGGAATTACACTGCAAAAAATTGTCGAACAATTAGTTCAATTTTATGGTTTTGATACCCTTGGTGAATTAATCAAAATTAAGTGTTTTAATGAAAATCCAAGTTTAAAATCAAGTTTAACATTTCTACGCAAAACGGATTGGGCCAGAAAAAAAGTAGAAGAATTATACATAAGAACACTTCCAAAACTAAATGCCAATTAATAGTTTTTCTTTAAAAGCGAATAAAAAACACTGTCTAAAAATTTTCCTTCAAAAAACTGATGTTCTTTAAAACAACCTTCTTTAACAAAATTGGTTTTTAATAACACTTTTTCAGAAGCAAAATTTTCAGGGTCAATCACCGCTTCAATGGAATTTAACCCCATTTCTTCAAATCCATATCGAACAACTCGTTGCAAAGCCTCAGTGATTATTCCATGTCCATGATATTCGGCTGATAATAAATAACCGACTTCAGCTCTATAATTTTCAGGCTTCATTCGGTAATACCCTATCATTCCAATTAATCGATCATTTTCTTTAGTAGTAATAGCCCAATTAATTAGTGAGTTGCTATCTATATTTACATCCATTTTAGTGATGAATTCTAGTGCTTCTTCTGAGGTTGTAATCAAAGGCCTTGGAATGAACTTCATGATTTCTGGGTTCGAACGCATCGCAAGAATTTCATTAACATCTTTAGAAATAAGGCGTCTTAACTTCAAACGATGAGTTTCGAGGTTTGGAAATGGTGTAAAGTTGAATTCTAACATAGTAGTGGTTAAAGGATTTCTATACTAAATTTTGCTTGAAAAGCAGCGTTTGATTCTAATGCAATTATACCTTCTTTTTCAAATAAATTGCCATTGCTTTCAGTGGTATCTGAGTAACCAAACCAAGGTTCAATACAAATAAATGGAGCTCCCATTTTTGTCCAAATACCTAGGTTAGGAAAGTTCTCAAAATGAACTTTTAAAATGGGTTTTTCTTTTTCAATAATTGTTAATGAATTGGATTGTAACTTCTTAAAAATTAAAGCATCTCTTTTAAATAATTCATATGATAGAGGAACTCTATTTGTATCGGTGTGTATTTTTTTGGTTTGTTTTGAAACTAAATCATTTTCAAGTAAAGTATATTCTAAAGGTTCTACTTTTTCAAAATCAAGGCTGTAATCTTCAAAATTGCTTGTTAATGCAAAGGCAGGATGAGCACCAATTGAGAATGGAATTTCAAATTTATCTTTGTTTATGACCGTGTAAGATATTTCTAAAGATCTATTTAGTAGAGTATATTGAATTTGCAATTCAAATTGGAAAGGATAATTCTTTAAAGTATCTGAATTGGATTGTATCAAAAAAGTGGCACTGTTCCCGGTTTTTTCGATTAATTCAAATTCCATTTCTCTAGCAAATCCATGTCTTGAAAGCTTGTATTCTTTTGTATTATGAATGAACGTATTATTATTAAGCGTACCAACAATTGGGAATAATACTGGAGAATGTTTACCCCAATATACTGGATTTCCTTCCCAAATAAATTCTCTATTCGAAAAGTCTTTTAGGGAGCATAATTCAGCACCTAGCGTTTTAATTTGGGCACTAATTGTGCTATTGGTTAAGGTTATAATTGACATTGTATTCTTGAATTTAGAATGGTAAATATATAAGGATAAATTGTAATACTTGAATGGTTGTTTTGATTTTAAAATAAATTTATAGCGACATCGTTTAAAATCTTCTTTTTTTTCATTTATTTGTGATATAAAATTTAAAAACATGAAAAACATACGTTACAATCTCATTTTAGTATTGACTGTTTTACTAGGTATTTCTTCGGCTTGGTCGCAAGAACAAGCGGCTGTGGTGAAACAAAAATCTAATTACAATTACCACGATGCTTTTGCGCCATTTTTCTATTCGAAAAACGGAACAAATACACGTTCTGCTAGCGGACAACCAGGTCATGAATATTGGCAAAACAGAGCGGATTACCAATTGACAGCTAAATTAGACGAACAAAAAAATGAAATTACAGGTTCTGGCTTAATTACGTATACGAATAATAGTCCTGACAAAATGAATTTTGTTTGGATGAATATAGATCAAAATTTGTTTCAAGCCGATTCAAGAGGTAATGCAGTTGTGCCCATTTCTGGAAGTCGTAATGGTGCTCAAGGTCAAATTTTTGACGGAGGGCATAAAATTAAATCGGTAAAATTAGTAAGTACTTCCAATGGCAAAACAACTGAAGTGAATGCGAAGTATGTAATATCTGATACAAGAATGCAAATTTTCCTTCCGCAAGGTTTGAATCCAAAAGGGGGAGTGGTAAAAATTAAAATAGACTTTTCTTTTATTGCTCCGTTTGAAGGCTCAGACCGTATGGGAGTTTTGGAAACTAAAAATGGTAAAATTTTCACCATGGCACAGTGGTATCCTAGAATGTGCGTCTATGATGATGTAAGAGGTTGGAATACCAATCCGTATTTAGGGGCATCAGAATTTTACTTGGAGTACGGAGATTTTGATGTAAAATTAACCACACCTTCAAATCACATTGTTGTGTGTTCAGGAGAATTGGTAAACCCTACTGAAGTTTATACTTTAGAAGAACAAAAACGTTTGGCGCAAGCTAAATTAAGTGATGCAACTGTGATGATCCGTACTGCGGCAGAAGTAAATAGTTTGTCTAAAACAACTTCTACTGCAAAAACATGGCATTATAAAATTAAGAACGCAAGAGATGTTTCTTGGGCTTCTTCTCCAGCTTTTATTTTAGATGGTGCTAAAATTAATTTACCAAGTGGTAAAAAAGCATTAGCCTTATCTGTATATCCTGTAGAAAGTGATGGTAATGACGCTTGGGGTAGATCCACAGAATATACCAAAACTTCGATTGAAAATTATTCGAAAAGATGGTTTGAATATCCTTACCCAGTAGCCACTAACGTTGCAGGTAATGAAGGCGGAATGGAATATCCTGGAATTGTTTTTTGTGGATGGGAATCGAAAGGCGCCAGTCTTTGGGGGGTTACAGATCACGAATTTGGACACATTTGGTTTCCAATGATTGTTGGTTCAAACGAACGTTTATTTGCTTGGATGGACGAAGGTTTCAATACCTTTATTAATTCGTTGAGTTCTTATGATTTTAACAAAGGAGAGTATAAAGAAGAAAAAGCAGATTTACACAGAGAATCAGAACAATACACCAACCCAGCTTTAGAAACTATGATGAGCTCTCCAGATAATATGAAGGAAGCTAATATTGGAACTTTGTGTTATTCTAAACCAAGTGCTGGTTTAGTAATTTTAAGAGAACAAGTAGTAGGTCCTGAACGTTTCGATTTGGCTTTACGTACTTATGTAGAACGTTGGGCATTCAAACACCCTACTCCAGATGACTTTTTTAGAACTATTGAAAATGTAGTTGGAGAAGATTTAAGTTGGTTTTGGAGAGGTTGGTTCCAATACAATTGGCGTTTAGACCAAGGAATTAATTCAATTAAATATATTAAGAATGATCCTGCTAAAGGCATTGTAATTAATATTGAGAATTTTGAAAAAATGGCAATGCCAATTGTTTTGGATGTCAAAACTAAAAGTGGAAAAGTAACGCGTGTTAAATTACCAGTTGAAATATGGCAACGAAATATTGATTGGTCTTTCAAACATAATTCAACAGAACCAATCGAAAGCATAACATTAGATCCAGATCATGTATTTCCGGATGTAAATGAAGCCAATAATGTTTGGACTGCAGACAAAGGAAAAGTAGAAGAAGATCTAATTCTAGATGGATTTTTAGGTACTTACACTACAGACAAAGCGCCGCTTAAATTTATAATAACAGAAAAAAATGGTGCACTTAATGTAGAAATTACAAATTATCCAAAATTCAATTTAACACCAATAGGTACAAATAAATTTGAATCGAAACGTGCTGGATTGCAATTAGAATTTAATGAAGCCAAAACCGGATTTGAAATGATTTTAGTAGATGGTCGAAAAATTCCGTTTACAAAACAATAATTGCATGTTTAATAAACAAAAAAGCGACTGAGTAATCAGTCGCTTTTTTTATATAATACTTTTACTATGTTAGGAAGGTATTTGTTGACTTAAACAATGTAATGTTCCAAATCCCCATATAAAATCAGTAGCATTGATGCCTATTATTTCTCTGTCAGGGAAACAATCAGCTAAGATGTTCAAAGCAATTCGGTCTTTACTATCGTTAAAAGTGGGAACCAAAACACATTGATTTAAAATTAAGAAATTAGCATAACTCGCCGGCAAACGCAAGCCTTCAAAATTCAAACGTTTTGGCATAGGCAAACCAACTATTTTTGGCGCTTGCCCATTTTCTAATTTGGCATTTTGCAAACGCTTAAGATTCTCTTGAAGCGGATGATAATTAGCGTCTTTTGTATCCTCTTCTATAATAGTTACAATAGTGTCTTCATTTACAAATCGGCATAAATCATCAATATGACCGTGAGTATCATCTCCTTCAATTCCGTCACCCATCCAAATTACATTCGTAATTCCTAAATATTCTTTAAAAACGGCTTCGTAATCCGCTTTGGTAAAACCCGCATTACGCACTTGAATCGAAGGATGCATCAAACATTCTTCCGAAGTCAATAAGGTACCTTTTCCATTTACATCAATAGCGCCACCTTCTACAATTACTGGTTTTCCTTTATAGGTTACTTGAGTTAAAGGCACCTTCAAGAAATCAGCTACTTTACTAGGGACATGTTTGTCTAATTGGAAATTGGAATATTTTGCCCAACCGTTAAAGTTGAAATTCAAGGCTTCTCTTTGGGAGCCATTTTTTACAATGATAGGACCCGAATCGCGCATCCATGAACGATTGGTTTTATGAATGATATACGAAATATTGGTAAGTTGCACATGAGCTCTTTCGAGCATTTCAGTCACTTTAGTTTGTAGTTTTTCATCAGCCACTACTAAAAATACCTTTTCGACAGCTGCTACTTTTTTAATGAATTCAACAAAAGCCCATTGAACGGCTTCGTATTTGCCAGGCCAATCATTTCCATTATGCGGAAAACAAAGTAAAATACCTTCTTGTTTTTCCCATTCGGCTGGGAAACGTCTGTTTGGAGTACTCATGATTAATCGATCGCTCTTTTTGTAATATCTCCAAAAGCATCAATTCGGCGGTCTCTAAAGAAAGGCCAGTTTTGACGTACATTTTCTTGTAAATCCAAATCGACTTCGGCAATCAAGATTTCTTCTTTATCGTGTGAGGCTTGCGCCAAAATTTCGCCTTGTGGTCCTGCAATAAATGATGAACCCCAAAATTCAATTCCCGAAGTATTCGGTAGGTATTTTTCTAAACCAATACGATTAGCCGCAGCAACATAAACGCCATTAGCAACAGCATGTCCTTTCATTACATTCATCCAAGCCCCGTGTTGATTGACTCCGTATTCTTCTTTTTCTAAAGGATGCCATCCAATTGCAGTTGGGTAAAATAACACTTCAGCACCTTGCAAAGCGGTTAAACGTGCTCCTTCAGGATACCATTGGTCCCAACAAATCAGCGTTCCAATTTTTCCTTTATTGGTAGGGAATGCTTTAAAGCCTAAATCACCTGGCGTGAAATAAAATTTTTCGTAAAAATGGGGATCATCTGGAATGTGCATTTTGCGGTACAAACCCGCTTCAGAACCATCTGTGTCAATAATGTAAGCACTGTTGTGGTAAATTCCAGCCATTCTTTTTTCGAAGAAAGGAACAATAATTACCACGCCTAATTCTTTGGCTAATGCGCTAAAAGCATTAAAAGAAGTACTGTACAATGGTTCTGCTAAAGCAAAATTATCGACATCTTCACTTTGACAAAAATAATGACTGCTGTACAATTCGGGTAGCGAAATCACTTCGGCACCTTGACTTGCAGCATCACGAACCCAACTCAAACATTTCTTTAAGTTGTTTTCGGCAACATCATTCAGATTCAATTGAATGACAGCAATTTTGTATTTTCTATTTGGCATAGCTTTAAAAATTAGACCGCAAAAATAGTTATTTTTATAAAGAGTACACGAAAAGGAATTCAGAAAAATTACTGCTCTTTTTTTGTTTCTTACGAATAGTTCGGATATTCAAAATGGGTTCGTACCTTTGCGCTCTAGAATAGAAGAAATGTTAGCAATAGGAAAATACAATACGCTTACCATATTACGGGATACTAAAGTAGGTTTGTTTTTGGGAAATCCCGAAAAAGATCCTGAAGGTATTCACGATGTGCTCTTGCCCAACAAATACGTTCCAAACGAGTTTGAAATAGGAGAAGAGTTAATTGTTTTTGTGTATTTAGATCACGAAGAACGCCCAGTAGCTACTACTTTGGCTCCCTATATTTTGTTGAATGAATTCGCACTTTTGCGAGTGAATTATATCAATCAAATTGGTGCATTTATGGATTGGGGAATGGAAAAAGACATCTTGGTTCCTTTCAAAGAGCAGGCGCGCCCTATGGAAAAAGGGAAACGCTATTTGGTCTATTTGTACATGGACGAAAAAACCAATCGTTTGGTAGCTTCAAGTAAAACCAATCAGTTTTTGAGTAACGATCATTTAACAGTTGAAAAAGGAGAAGAAGTAGATTTGATCGTTTCGCACATCACCGAAATAGGAATCAATGTCATCATCAACGAACAACACAAAGGATTGTTGTATAAAGATGAGGTGTATGACGATGCAATTCGCACTGGAGACAGAATGAGAGGTTTTATTAAAAACATTCGTCCTGATAATAAAATAGATGTGGCGCTGCAAGTGCAAGGGTACCAAAGTATTGAGCCGAACGCTGAGAAAATTTTGGATGAATTAAGAGCGAATCGCGGATTTTTACGTTTGAATGACAATTCTCATCCAGAAGATATTAAAACGGTCTTAAAAATGAGTAAAAAGACCTTTAAAAAAGCGATTGGCGCTTTGTATAAAGAAAAATTAATTGAAATAAAAGAAGACGGAATTTACTTGGTAAAAGAGTAATTTTAACTACAATATCAATTTCAAAAGGCAATTCATTTTATTGAGTTGCCTTTTTTGGTAAAGAATCAAAAAATGACTTATTTTTACACTCAAATCAATGAATTATGAGCAAGATAGATTGGCAAATTGTCCGAGAATTTGAAGATATAACCTATAAGAAATGCAATGGGGTAGCCCGAATCGCTTTTAATCGACCTGATGTACGCAATGCATTTCGTCCTAAAACCACTTCCGAATTATTACAAGCCTTCCATGATGCGCAAGAAGATACTTCAATTGGAGTTGTATTGCTTTCGGCCGAAGGACCTTCGTCTAAAGATGGAGTTTGGTCTTTTTGTAGTGGAGGAGATCAAAAAGCACGTGGTCACCAAGGGTATGTGGGTGAAGACGGCTATCATAGATTGAATATTCTAGATGTACAACGATTGATTCGTTTTATGCCAAAAGCGGTTATTTGTGTAGTTCCAGGTTGGGCTGTCGGTGGCGGTCATAGTTTGCACGTAGTATGCGATTTGACTTTAGCGAGTAAAGAACATGCTATATTTAAACAAACGGATGCTGATGTAACTAGTTTTGATGGAGGTTATGGTTCGGCATATTTAGCCAAAATGGTAGGGCAGAAAAAAGCCCGTGAAATCTTTTTCTTAGGAAGAAATTATTCCGCTCAAGAAGCTTATGAAATGGGAATGGTGAATGCAGTTATCCCTCACGATGAGTTAGAAGATACCGCTTACGAATGGGCGCAAGAAATTTTGGCAAAATCGCCAACGTCTATCAAAATGTTGAAATTTGCCATGAATCTAACGGATGACGGCATGGTAGGACAGCAAGTTTTTGCTGGCGAAGCGACCCGTTTGGCCTACATGACAGAAGAAGCTACAGAAGGTAGAAATGCTTTTTTGGAAAAAAGAAAACCCAATTTTGAGAAAAAATGGTTGCCATAAAAAGGTTGAAATTTAAACCTTTTAAACTTTATTTAAACCTTATAAACTAAAAAATGAAACACTGGATAGAAGCTGCTCGATTAAGAACCTTACCCTTGTCTGTTTCTGGAATTATAGTGGGAAGTATGTATGCTTTGGCGAATCCAACGGAAAATGTACTTACTCCAACCGAAGTTTTCAACTGGAAACTTTTTGCGATTGCTATCGTTACCACATTAGGATTACAAATCCTGTCCAATTTTGCAAATGATTATGGCGATGGATTGAAAGGAACCGACAACGAAGATAGAGTAGGTCCTAAGCGAACCATTCAAAGTGGACTAATTACGCCTCAAGAAATGAAACGCGCTATTGTTTTGACTTCAGTATTAACTATGTTGTCAGCTATTTATTTAATTTATCTGGCTTTTGGAGCGCATAATTTAGGCTACTCTTTATTCTATTTAATTTTAGGGATTGTAGCAATAGCTTCCGCTATCCGTTATACAGTGGGTAATTCAGCCTACGGTTACCGTGGTTTTGGCGATGTGTTTGTATTTGTTTTTTTTGGATTAGTGAGTACGCTTGGAGTTAATTTTTTGTATTCCAAACAATTGGATGCGATTTTGTTTTTACCAGCAACCGCTATTGGTTTTTTGAGTGTGGCAGTGCTGAATTTGAACAATATGCGTGACGAAGCTTCGGATAGAAAATCGGGAAAGAATACGTTAGTAGTAAAAATGGGAATTGAAAATGCTAAAAAATACCATTATTTATTGATTTTAGGTGCAATGGCTTTAGTCGTTTTATTCGCGATTTTAAGTCATTTTAAGTTTGACCAATACTTGTTTTTATTAGCTTTTGTCCCTTTAGTGAAACATATAAATACAGTTGTTAAAAATCAAAACAGTAAATTGCTGGATCCAGAATTGAAAAAAGTAGCATTGAGTACATTTGCACTTTCAATATTATTAGCCTTATGTATGATTTTTTTCTTTTCAGATTTAATTGTAAACAACTCATAAGGAATACTAATTGTTTGCAATCTCAATTTTACGAATGCTAAGTATGTTAAATAAAATCAGCTCACTCTTTTTCTTTTTTATATCAATACCCTTGCTGTTTGCTCAAAAAGACGGGTATTGGGATAAAGATCGTTCGACTACTAAAGAAGTTGTGGTTTCGGCTCGAGAACGCATTTTGATTCAGATAGACGATTTGCCAACCGGTACCACCGAGTTGATTTATCGCATTACCTTATTGGATAAAAACCAGCAAATGGCCAATAGCTTGGTTTCTGTGTTGAAGGCAATTCCGGATCCAACTGGAATTAGTCAAGGATCAGCAGGAGCTATCTTTTTAGTCTCAAAAATATCAGGTGACGACAAATGTAAATATGCTATTTTTTCTAATTTGGATGATGCGGCCAACTATGTAGAGACTGGTAAAACTCAAAGTGCTTGTTGGGTTCAAAACGAACCTGTGAGTAAAGATGCTAAGCGTTTATCAATCGACAAATCAGCTTGTTTGAAATCGAATGGTAATTGGAACGAATTATGGTTTGGGTTCGAAAGTAAAAATTGGATCATGAATCAAAAGATTGTTCTTGAGGTAGTGCCTTGGGTAGATTATAAATTGAGTCGCGGTTGGACCAAAGAAAATCGAAAAACAATAATTGACCAATGTAAAACATCTAGTTTGGCTCAGAAAATGAATAATTCTGGTGATTTTTGTGTTTGTGTTTCGGATAAAATCCAAGCAAAATACACATTCAAAGAGTTTCAAAAATTATTAACCGAAGAACGTAATAAAGCTTTCAAGGATTTTGGAGTACTTTGTTTTAACGAAACTGGCGCTTCTAATGCGTTTAATTCGAATTTACGATCACAAGCTGGAGTTTTAGCAAAAAAAGGCAATTATGGTACTGCAATTGCTAAAATGAATAGCATAATTAACAATGGGAAGGCTGAGGCTATGGATTATAACACGCTTGGCTATTACTATTTAATTACCAAACAATACGGTAAAGCACTTAAAATTTTGCAAGAAGGTGAAAAACAAGATGCAACAGAGTTGTTGATTCAATTAAATTTAGCGCATGCTTATTTATTAAATGGCAATTATAAATCGGCTAAAGCGATTCATAAAACCTATTCTAACCAAAATGTAACGGATAGTTTGAGTTGGGCGCAAAAAACAAAATTGGATTTTGATGCTTTCCAAAAGGCGGGAATTCAAAATGAAGACTTCAATGCTATTTTGAAAATTTTAGAGTAAATTCCTTTGAAAGCAACCTACCACAAATACCTACTACATTTCAAACGTCCATCAGGAACTTCCAGAGGTGTCATGACGGATAAGGAAACTTGGTATATTGTTTTGGAACAAGACGGTAAAAAAGGAATTGGGGAGTGCGGTATACTTCGAGGACTCAGTTGCGATGACCGTCCAGATTATGAAGAAAAACTTGCCTGGACTTGCGCTAACATTCATTTGGGTAAAGAGGTACTTTGGGAGAATTTGTTGGAATTTCCATCCATCCAATTTGGAGTAGAGATGGCATTCCAATCTTTGGAGAGCGAAACCCCTTTTATACTCTTTCCTTCTGACTTTACTAAAGGTCAAAAATCGATTCCAATTAATGGATTGATTTGGATGGGTGAGGAGTCCTTTATGAAAGAGCAAATTGAAGAAAAGCTAGCGACTGGTTTTCGATGTGTGAAATTAAAAATTGGCGCTATTGATTTCGAAAAAGAACTGCAATTATTGCGGTATATTCGAGCTAATTTTAGTCCAGATCAAGTCGAAATTCGTGTAGATGCAAATGGGGCTTTTGATAAAAATGAAGCTTTAAATAAATTAATTCAATTATCTGAATTTAAGCTACATAGTATTGAACAGCCTATCTCGAAAAACAACACTGACAGGATGTCAGAATTGTGTAAAACCAGTCCTTTTCCAATTGCTTTGGACGAAGAGTTGATTGGTGTGTTTTCGGTATCAGCGAAAGAAGCATTATTGCAAAAAATAAAGCCGCAGTACATTATATTGAAGCCTAGTTTTATAGGTGGATTTCGAGGTACACAAGAGTGGATTTCGTTAGCTGAAAAATACCAAATAGGGTGGTGGATTACTTCAGCTTTAGAGAGTAATATTGGTTTAAATGCGATTGCACAATGGACCTTTTTACAGCACAATTCGATGCCTCAAGGATTAGGAACAGGTGCTTTGTATACCAATAATTTTGATTGCCCTTTAAAAGTTGATCAAGGGCAATTGTGGTACGATACCAATATAAAGTGGGATTGTAATCTACTTTAAATAAAAAAAGCCTTGTACACAATACAAGGCTTTTTTTGTGGAGTCGCCGGGAATCGAACCCGGGTCCAAACAAGCAACTAAAGAGCTTTCTACAGGCTTATTTTCTGATTGATTTTTCGATGTTTTGCTAGGCCAGAAACAGCCACAAAACACTTAGTCTCTTA
>JAGOAF010000036.1 GCA_017984035.1 Flavobacterium sp. | reverse complement strand
TCACAAAAACCTACTGTTATACAGTAGGTTTTTTGTTTTGGGAATTACTCAATTCAAGCACTGTGACAATTGTTACTGACCGACCAGAATATCCCTACTACTTTTGCTTCATTAATTAGAAAAATTATGAAGAAACTACATGTAGTAACACTTATGGGATGTTTGGCTTTTTCCAGTTTAGGATTTAGTCAAGATACATTAACCATTTCTAAAAAAGAAATTGGTCAAAGAGCATTAGCCAAAAACCTGCAAATCAAAATTGCTAACGAGAACTTCAAATCGGCTCAAGCTGATTTTAGACAATCGAATGCGTTGTTTTTACCAAGTATAACTGCTTCTCACACGGCAATTTCAACTACAAATCCTTTAATGGCATTTGGTTCTAAGTTGAATCAGGAAATTTTATCTGCTTCAGATTTTAATCCGGCACTATTAAATGACCCTAGTAAAACGAAAAACTTTGCTACTAAAATTGAAGTGTTACAACCTTTAATTAATGTAGATGGAATGTATGGTAGACAAGCAGTCAAATCTAAAATGGATGCTTTTCAACTGCAAACGGAAAGAACCCAAGAATATTTAGCATTAGAAGTGAATAAAGCGTTCATGCAGTTGCAATTGGCATACAAAGCGGTAGCTGTTTTGACAAAAGCAAATCAAACTGCGGATGCCAATTTAAAATTGATTACCAATTATTTTAATCAAGGCATTCTACAAAAAACAGATTTGTTATCGGTACAAGTTCGTGTGAACGAAATTAAAAATCAATTGCAATACGCTACAAGTAATGTGCAAAACGCCTCTGATTATTTGGCCTTTTTGTTGAATGAAGACAATACAAACAAAATTTACAAGCCTCTAGAAACTTTGGATAATAGCATTGCTATTGATGTTATGAATACTGTTCTTTCTGGAAACAGAAAAGACATTCTAGCGATGGACAAAGCGTCTCAAGCATATGAAAAAATGGTGTTGTCTAACAAAATGAGTTTCTTACCAAGATTAAATGCTTTTGGAAGTTATGAAATGTACGATACTAGCTTATTAGGTACGAATGCTAAAGGATATTTAGTAGGCGCCCAAATATCTTGGTCTGTTTTTGACGGTTTTAAAAGTATTGGTAAATTAGAAAAAGCCAAAGCAGATTACCAAAAATCAAGTTTAGAAAGTCAACAATACAAAGCACAAAGTCAGCTGGAATTGAATAAGACCAATCGCCAATTGCGTGATACAGAAAACAAAGTGAGTTTGTCCAAATTGGCTTTTGACCAATCGCATGAAGCCTACCGTATTCGCTCCAACCGTTTTACACAAGGATTGGAAAAAACAACCGATTTGTTGCAGTCAGAAACTATGATGGCTCAAAAAGAATTGGAGTTTCTACAAGCCGTATTTGAGTATAACTTCACCAAAGAATATGTTCAGTTTTTAACTAAATAAAAAGCAATATTAAAAAGTAATTTCAATATATAAAAGACATGAAAAAGACAATAGCTATCCTAACCCTTTCTACATTCGCATTTTTATCGTGTGGAAAAGATAAACAAGAAGTAACAACTAACGAGCCTGCTATAGCAGTACAACTTAGCGGTGTTGGTGCAATTAACAACGGTCAATTTGTAACTGCAAGTGGAAAAATTGAAGCTGAAAATAGTGCTAATTTAAGTACTCGTATGATGGGTTATGTAACGAAAGTTCACGTTCAGGTAGGACAACGCGTAAGTGCAGGCCAACTTTTGGTAAGCATTAACAATTCCGATTTACAAGCTAAAAAAGCACAAGTAGAAGCTGCAATTTTACAAGCTACCGCTGGTTATAATAATGCCAAAAAAGATTACGATCGTTTTACGAATTTGTTCAAACAACAAAGTGCTTCTCAAAAAGAATTAGACGATATGACCGCTCGTTACGAAATGGCAAAAGCAGGTTTAGAAGGGGCTAAGCAAATGCGTAATGAAGTACAAGCACAATTTTCATATTCTAATATTACCGCTCCATTTTCGGGAGAAGTTACAAATACATTTGTTAAAGAAGGCGACATGGCCAATCCTGGAATGCCATTAGTGAGCATTGAAGGTGCTTCTCGTTTGCAAGTAACTGCAATGGTTGCTGAGAGTGATATTAACAATATTACTAAGGGTATGCCAGTTAGTGTTTTAGTAAAATCAAACAATACTACCATTAGTGGGAAAGTGGCTGAAGTGAGTATTTCGGCAAAAAATACAGGTGGTCAGTACTTGGTTAAAATTAATTTAGCCAAAACATCCAACAAAATTCTTTCAGGAATGTTTGCGAATGTACAATTCCCAATTGAGAATAAGAATCAAACAACGGCTACAACAACAACAACTGTTCTTGTGCCTCATTCAGCTTTAGTTCACCAAGGGCAGTTAACAGGTGTTTACACTGTTGGAACTGGAAATGTAGCTATTTTACGATGGTTGCGTACCGGTAAAAGTACTGGAGATCAAGTAGAAGTTTTATCAGGACTTTCGGCTAACGAACAGTACATTGTTTCGGCAGAAGGAAAATTATTTAATGGTGCTAAAGTTAGTGCTAAATAAACAGTAGTTAGTGTTCAGTTTTAGGCCTAGTCTTTTAAACTTTTAAACTCATAAACATTTAAACTAAAAAAAATGCAAGAAGGTATATCAGGAAAAATAGCCAATTTTTTCATCAATTCGAAACTAACCATTTTATTGATGGTGGCGTTGATGATTATTGGTGTGTACAGTTCGTTTTTAATTCCAAGGGAAGAAGAACCACAAATTAATGTGCCTATGGCTGACATTATGGTGGGTTATCCTGGAGCTACTCCAGCAGAAGTAGAAAGTCGTGTTGCTAAACCTTTGGAAAAAATCATTTCCAATATCAAAGGTGTGGAACACGTTCATACGATGGCTATGAATGGACAAGCCATGTTGATTGTACAGTTTTATGTGGGTCAAGATGTGGAACGTTCGTATGTTAAATTGTATGATGAATTAGCGAAACACGAAAATATGTTCCCACAAGGTGTGTATAAACCAATGGTGAAAACCCGTTCTATTGACGACGTTCCTATGTTGGGGATCACACTTTGGAGTGATAAACAAGACGATTTTCAGTTGCGTCAAATAGCTGAAGAAGTAACGACAGAAATTGAAAAAGTAAAAGATGTCGCTATTACCAAAGAAATTGGAGGTAGCAATCGTGAATTAAAAGTCATCTTGGACAAAGATAAAATGGCCGAAAACGGTGTGGATGCTTTGGGAATTATGCAAATGATTCAAGCCAATAATGGCAGTTCACAATCGGGTGCTTTTGTTGAAAACGACCAAGAATATTTATTGAAAACAGGTCAGTTTTTAGAAAATGCTGACGATGTTGAGAATTTAGTAGTTGGCGTTAATCGCAACATGCCGGTTTACCTAAAACAAGTAGCCAAAGTACAAGACGGTGCTGCTACAGCTCGTAGTTATGTATCACTTGGTTTTGGCAAAGCCAATGAAAAATTCAAAACAGCACCCTCTGAATATCCTGCAGTAACTATTGCAGTAGGAAAAGTAAAAGGGGCTGATGCGATGAAAATTTCTGAAAAGATTATTGAAAAAATTGAGCACTTAAAGAAGACCATTATCTCTGATGATGTTCACGTAGAAGTAACACGTAATTATGGAGAAACAGCTTCGGATAAAGTAGGGGAGTTGTTATTGCACCTTGGAATTGCGATTATCGCCGTTACTGTTTTAGTAATGTTAGCCATGGGATGGCGCGGTGGATTGGTTGTGTTTTTCTCCGTACCCTTAACATTTGCATTGACCTTATTTGCTTATTATTTATTGGGTTATACCCTAAATAGAATTACTCTTTTTGCCTTGGTTTTTGTGGTAGGAATTGTAGTTGATGATAGTATTATCATTGCCGAGAATATGCACCGCCATTTCAAAATGAAGCGTTTGCCATTCAAACAAGCAGCTATTTATGCAATTAACGAAGTAGGAAATCCAACAATTTTAGCCACTTTCACGGTAATCGCAGCGATTTTACCAATGGCTTTCGTATCCGGAATGATGGGGCCTTATATGAGTCCGATGCCTATTGGAGCTTCGATTGCCATGATTTTATCTTTGTTTGTTGCCTTAACTGTAACGCCGTATTTGGGGTATCATTTATTGCAAGAAAAAGAAGAGCAAGAGCACAATGAAGCTGAAGGGATGGAGACCAGCTGGATTTATAAAATGTACAATAAAATCGAGCGTCCTTTCTTGGACAGCAGCCCAAAAAGAAGATTGCTTTTAGCAGTAACAGTGGTGTTGTTGTTTGGTTCGGTGTTAATGTTTTTTACTAAATCGGTAATTGTAAAGATGTTGCCATTTGATAACAAAAATGAATTCCAAGTGGTGATCGATATGCCAGAAGGAACTACTTTGGAACGTACTTCGGCAGTAACAAGAGAAATTGCTCAGTATTTAGCAACTAAACCAGAAGTGGTGAATTATCAAAACTATATTGGGACATCTGCTCCAATTACTTTTAATGGATTAGTTCGTCATTATGATTTACGTGGAGGAAGTAATATGGCTGATATTCAGGTAAACTTATTGCACAAAGAAGAACGTGATTTACAAAGTCACGAAATTGCTAAAGCAATGCGTCCTGAAATTCAGAAAATTGCTAAAAAATATGGAGCTAATGTGAAACTCATCGAAGTGCCACCAGGGCCACCAGTATTGTCGACTTTGGTAGCTGAAATTTACGGACCCGATTACCAAGAACAGATCAAAGTAGCCAATCAAGTAAAAACGATCTTAGAAAGCAATTCAGATGTGGTGGATACCGATTGGATGGTAGAAGACAATCAAACCGAATACCGTTTGGAAGTGGACAAAGAAAAAGCCATGTTGAACGGAATTGCTCCTCAGCAAGTAGTTGGAAATCTAACCTATTTGTTAAAAGAATATCCGGTATCTAATTTGTATGACGAAAATTCAAATGATAATGTAGGAATTGTACTTGCGCTTGACGACAAAGACAAAACCAGCTTGAAAGATATTCAAAATCTGAAAATCAAAGGAAGTCAAGGGAATATGGTTGCGGTTAGTGACCTGGTAAAAGTGGTGAAAGATACTTTACAAAATACTATTTATAGAAAAGACCAAAAACGAGTGGTATATGTAACTGCTGATATGGCAGGAACACTAGAAAGTCCAGTATATGCTATTTTGGGAATGAACGAAAAATTAGCTAAAATTAAGGTGCCAGCGGGTTATAAAGTAAACGAATTGTATATGGAACAACCCACAGACGAAAGTGATTTCACTGTAAAATGGGATGGAGAATGGCAAGTTACTTTAGAGGTTTTCCGTGATTTAGGGGTAGCATTTTTGGTAGTAATCGTGATCATCTATATGTTGATTGTGGGTTGGTTCCAAAACTTCAAAACGCCAATGGTAATGATGTTAGCGATACCACTCTCTTTAATCGGAATTGTGTTAGGACACTGGTTGTTAGATGCCTACTTTACAGCGACCTCTTTCATCGGAATGATTGCTTTAGCGGGAGTTATGGTGCGAAATTCTGTCTTACTAATTGACTTTATCGAAATTCGTCTGAACGATGGTGTTGCATTAAAACAAGCCATTATAGAAGCGGGAGCAGTTAGAACCACTCCAATTTTATTGACAACAGGAGCGGTAGTTATTGGGGCGTCAATTATTTTATTTGATCCAATTTTCCAAGGATTAGCAATTTCGTTAGTGGCAGGGGCTATTGTTTCGACCATCTTAACATTAATTGTAGTGCCGTTGATTTACTATATCACGGAGAGAAAAAAATGGGAGAACTAATTTTTTAATAAAACTAAAATGAAATTATTAATTATAACCGCAGTGGCAGCTTTTGAAAACGACATTAAAAAAATGTTACAACAAGCTGAAGTAAAATCCTTTTCGTATCGAGATGTAAAAGGATTCAAAGATAATTCGGAGGAAGGTGTTGCATCCAACTGGTTTGGAAGCGAAATCAGTGAAACAGATTCATTATTGTTTTATGCTTTTGTAAAGAAAGACAACGTAGCTGTACTTTTCGATTTGGTTGCTGAATTTAATAAAAAGCAGGAATCTCATTCTACAATACATGTTGCTGTTGTGAATATTGAACAATCAAATTAATTTAAAAAAATAGTAAAATGAAAAATAGAATTATTAGAGCAATTGCAGGAAGTTTTGTGTTACTAAGTGTGGTTTTATCCATTTATGTAGATCAAAACTGGTTGTGGTTCACGGCTTTTGTAGGAGCTAATTTATTACAATCCTCCATTACTAAATGGTGTTTGATGGAAGATATTTTAACTAAATTAGGGGTTAAAGACTAATTTAGTTAAACGTTTGCAAAACAAAAAAACCAGAACATCTGTTCTGGTTTTTTTATTCTCTAAAATGAAATTATTTTTCTCTTGTTCCCCCGTGACCAAGGGCGACTACATATAATATTTTTACATTCAAAAACAGAAACATAAAAAATTGTAGAAAAGGATTGTGCATCACAAATTTCTGAAAGCGGGTTATTTTTTTTGCCATTGCTATTGTTATTATTAATGATTGAATTGTTGTTTTTATTCTGGGATTAACCACCAAAAGGGTTTCATTTTAGCTTTGTAAATAAAAGCATAATGCAAACTAAGTTTTACCCAATGTCCAGCTAATCCTAATGCTCCAAAAGTTTTGTTTAAATCACGACCACCAGAATTTGGATATTTGATATAATCAGGCACAATAGGGTAAGTGGTAATACTAATGCCTTTTCCTTTCAAGATTCCATAACCTGAGGAGGCGATACAAGCGGCACCCATATTTCCCATAGAGCCTTTATGATGTAAGCTTTCTTTTCCTGATTTAATGCTGTCAATTATATTGTCCGCTACCAATTTAGCTGTTATTCCGGATGGCATACCTGTTCTAGGCGGCGCCGGAAATATCTCTGTTCCGTTTTTACTTTTTCTAGGTTTAGAAATGGTATGGGGCGGAGCAAAGGCGATTCCAGGTGCAAATATGTTACGATAACTTGGATTTTGATAGGTTTCAGGCCAATCTTGAACCGTCCATTCTTCGTAAGGTTTTGGGGTGTAATCTGCATCAACAATCATAAAACCTTTGAAAAGTTTGTCGGTTATGTCAGCGTCATTTTTGTCAAATGCTTTGAAACCATGCCCCGAAAAAGCTGGAATAAGCATTGCGAAATCAAAGTTTTCTGATTTGTATTCGCCCTCTAAATTTTCGTAATGTGCAATACCATCTTCTACTTTATTAACTCCTGCACCTAATATCCATTGAATGCCACGGTCTTCAAAAACCATTTCTACTAATTCGTCTGAATGCATTGGTTTTCCTCCAACACTCATTAGCATACCATCCATTCCAAAATCACCCAATTTATATTCGTTAGAGATCCAGGTAATATCCACTTTATCTCTTACTTTATGTCGGTGTAGTTCTTGTTCAACATTCAAAATGTATTCAAAAGCAGCACCTTGACAAGTAGCTTTAGGATGTCCTGTTCCAATTAGAATTTTGGCTTTTTCAGACGGGTTTGTTTTTTTTAATTTCTGAATTAAATCATGTAATCCCTGCCAAGCATGATCGGCATGATCATAAGTACAAACAGAAAAAGCTTTGTTAGTTCCTGGATTCAGTCCAGGTGTTAAATCGAATGCTAGTTTTGGACCTGTTGCATTGATTAAATAATCATAAGAAACATTTTCAACGGTTCCCGCTTTTTCGCCATATAGAAATTCAATTTTCACATGCGGCTTTTTTTCAACCGCATTTCCTTCAGGATGAAAACTAACAGCTTTGGCTTGTATGTAACCAATGTTGTGTTTTTTGTATAATGGGATCAAAGGAAAATGAACTTCTTTCGATTTCATTCTACCAATACCTACCCAAATATTGGAGGGGACCCATTGGTAATTTCTGTTGGGAGATATGACGATAACTTCATGTTCTCTTGATAATTTTCGTCTTAAGTGAGTGGCAGCTGTATGACCAGCTATTCCGGCTCCAAGTATTACTATTTTTGCCATGTTATTTAGTATTTAACCAAAGCTAGGGTTATTGTACAAAACACAGCGTAACAAAAGTCACAAAGTAACAGTAAATTAAATTGTAATTAGATGGGGGGAGATAGATTATTTTTTCTTCTTTTTTTGAATTTCTAATTTATAGAATAACCATCCAAATCCAACTACAAGATGGAGTAGTATTACGCCAAAAATAATTTTGTCCATAAGTAAATGTAAATACAGGTTTATTTTTTTTGACCAATAAAACGTACTACATTGGCTTTGCCTTGGTGATAAGGTCCTTCGTCTAAAATAGTTTCTTCGCTTTTCAAATACGTAAAATCAATGTTCTGGAATTCTGATTTTATTTCGTCTTCAGAGAACAACATATCCAATTGTTTTGGGCCACCTGAGGTATAGTTGAGTTGTTCTTTGCCAAAAGCTTCAAAAATGATACTGCCATTTGGTTTTAAATAAGAAACTAGTTTTTGATGGTACTTTTTTCTGATTTCGTAGGGAAAATGTGCATACACTAAAACAATTACATCAAAATAGTTTTCTGGAAAATCAACATCTTCTAATCCCGAAACTGTATAACTAATCGCAACATTTTTTTCTTCCGCTAAAGCCTCAGCTTTATTTTTCCCTTCCACGCTACTGTCAAATGCCGAAACTTCAAATCCCTGCTGCGCAGCATAAACGGCATTTCGACCTTCGCCTTCAGCGGCAAAAAGAATTTTGCCTTTTGACAGATTAGCTAATTGTTCTTTATAAAATTGATTGGGTTCAATTCCGTATGCAAAAACCTTTTCGGCATAGCGTTCATTCCAAAAATTGTTCATCTGAGTATGTATTTGTTTAGAATTCAAATTTCGATTATAAACGCAATCTAATGAGTGATATTTGTTACACTACACTAAAACTTCTACAGAAGCACGATTTAATTTGATTCGGCCTTTGATTTCTAGTGCTTTTAATAGTCGTGAAATAACTTCTCTTGACGAATGCAGGTCGTACGCAATTTCCTTATGAGTGCTAAAGATTTCGCGACTGTTATTAATTTTGCATTTTTCGAAAAGATAATTCAACAATCGCTCTTCCATATTCATGAAAGCCAAACTATCGATAGCATTAAGCATTTCTTTCAAACGGTTGTTATAGTTGTTGAAGACATAATTCCTCCAGCTTTTGTACTTGCCCAGCCATTCTTCCATTTTAGTAACAGGAATCATGATTATCTTACCCTCAGTTTCAGCAACGGCTCTAATTTCACTTTTGGCTTCACCTATACAACAAGCCATAGTCATGGCACAAGTGTCTCCTTTTTCGATGAAATACAAAAGCATTTCACCCTCGTCAAAATCTTCACGCAAAATCTTTATTGCGCCTTCAATTAACAATGGCATTTTTTTGATGTAATCGCCAAAGTCAATTAAAATATCCCCTTCTTTAAATTCTACCAAGGTGGCAACCGCTATAATTTCATCAATAAGTAAATCTTCAAAAACAAATCCGTAACTGGCAGTAAGTAAATCTCTCATGTTTTTTCGTTTGGAACAAAAATAGTAATAATTATAAAAAATAAAAGGACTTAAATTCAATTTAAGCCCTTCTTGATTTGTTGTTTATGTAACTTAAATAGCAGTGATTTTTTTTAAATCGGCTATGGTAGCAATAGGATCTGCTGCTTTAAAAACATAACTTCCTGCTACTAAAACATCCGCACCTGCTTCGGCTAATTGTTTAGCGTTTTTATTGGTTACTCCACCATCAATTTCTATTTGAGTGGCAGCTCCTTTCTTGGTAATTAACGCTTTTAATTGGCGTACTTTTTCATAGGTGTTTTCTATAAATGATTGTCCACCAAAACCTGGATTCACACTCATGATACAAACCAAATCAATATCGTTGATCACATCTTCTAACAAAGTCACATTGGTATGCGGATTCAAAGCCACGCCTGCTTTCATACCTGCCGCTTTAATCGCTTGTAGTGTTCTGTGTAAATGCGTACACGCTTCGAAGTGAACGGTTAATACATTGGCACCTAAATCAGCGAAGGTGGTAATGTAACGATCCGGATCTACAATCATTAAGTGAACATCGATAGTTTTTTTTGCGTGTTTTGAAATCGCTTCTAAAACAGGCATTCCAAAAGAGATATTAGGAACAAAAACACCGTCCATGATATCAATATGAAACCAGTCGGCTTCACTAGCATTAATCATTTCGATGTCGCGTTGTAAGTTGGCAAAATCAGCGGCTAAAACGGATGGGGCGATAAGTGTATTTTTCATCTGTAATTGTAATTAAAAAACTCCGGAATGAAGCCGGAGTTTTGGTAGGTTTACCCTAAATATGTTTTTAAAATTTTACTTCTTGAAGTATGTTTCAATCGGCGAATCGCTTTTTCTTTAATTTGGCGAACGCGCTCACGAGTTAAGTCAAAAGTTTCACCAATTTCTTCTAATGTCATTGGGTGTTGATCGCCTAAACCAAAGTACAAACGCACAACGTCTGCTTCTCTTGGAGTTAAGGTTTCTAAAGAACGCTCAATTTCAGTACGCAATGATTCGTGAATCAATTCACGATCTGGATTGGGTGACTCCCCTGAACGCAATACATCGTACAAGTTAGAATCTTCTCCTTCTACTAAAGGTGCATCCATAGATAAGTGACGACCAGAGTTTTTCATGGACTCTTTTACGTCATTAACGGTCATATCTAATTCTTTAGCAATTTCCTCTGCAGATGGCGGACGCTCGTTCGATTGCTCTAATAAGGCGTACATTTTATTAATTTTATTGATAGAACCAATTTTGTTCAAAGGCAAACGAACGATACGAGATTGTTCTGCCAAAGCTTGAAGGATAGACTGACGAATCCACCAAACGGCATACGAAATGAATTTGAAACCACGCGTTTCATCAAAACGTTGTGCTGCTTTTATCAACCCTAAATTTCCTTCATTAATCAAATCGGGAAGTGTTAATCCTTGATTTTGGTATTGTTTAGCCACCGAAACAACGAAACGTAAATTGGCTTTTGTCAATTTCTCTAGAGCGCGTTGGTCTCCGGCTTTGATCTTCTGAGCTAATTCTACTTCTTCGTCAGCAGTAATAAGGTCAACTTTTCCAATTTCTTGTAAATATTTGTCTAATGAAGCGGTTTCACGATTGGTAACCTGCTTGGTAATTTTAAGTTGTCTCATGTCTTTGTCTCCTCAATTTTTTAAGTGTACGAAAGTTATACGTAGGGAAGTAGTAATAAGTTACAAAAAAGAATTATTTATTTTCATTTAAACGAAAAAACCCGTTCCAAAAATTTCGGAACGGGTTTTTTCTATCAATAAACCTTTAGTAAACTAAGATTGGATTACTCTTTTTTCTCCTCACGTGGAGGTCTTGGTAAAAGTGCTTTTCTGGATACTTTTTCTTTTCTAGTTTTAGGATCAAGACCAAGGTATTTCACTTCAAATACATCACCCATATTCACTACATCAGTAACATTTTCAGTACGTTCCCAAGCCAATTCAGATACGTGTAATAAAACTTCGTTTCCTGGAGCCGCTGTGTATTCTACTACAGCACCAAAATCTAACATTTTAATTACTTTCACTTCGTAAGCTTCACCAACAGTTGGTTTGAAAATGATCGAATCAATTTTAGCCAATACCGCTGCGATTCCGTCTGGATCTGTACCCAAGATTTCAACTACACCTTGTTCGTCTACTTCGTTAATTACGATAGTACAACCTGTAGCTTTTTGTAATTCTTGAATTACTTTTCCACCAGGTCCAATCAAGGCACCAATGAAGTTTCCAGGAATTGTACGCATGATAATTTTTGGAGCATGAACCTTAACATCGTTATTTGGTTTATCCAATGTTTCCAAAATTTTACCTAAGATATGCAAACGTCCATCACGAGCTTGAGCCAAAGCTTGCTCCATGATTTCGTATTTCAATCCGTCAATTTTGATGTCCATTTGACAAGCTGTAATTCCTTCAGAAGTACCAGTTACTTTGAAATCCATATCTCCTAAATGATCTTCATCACCTAAAATATCAGATAACACTGCAAAACGATCTCCGTCAGTAATTAATCCCATTGCAATTCCAGAAACCGGACGAATCATTTGAATACCCGCATCCATTAAAGATAATGTACCCGCACAAACTGTAGCCATTGAAGAAGAACCATTCGATTCTAATACTTCAGATACTACACGAATCGTGTAAGGACAATCAGCAGGAATCATGTTTTTCAAAGCACGTTGTGCCAAGTTTCCGTGACCAACTTCTCTTCTTGAAGTTCCTCTCAATGGACGCGCTTCTCCTGTAGAAAATGGTGGGAAATTATAGTGTAAATAGAATTTTTCTTCTCCTTGTTCAGATGGTGAATCAATTTGGTTGGCTTCTCTAGAAGTTCCTAAAGTTGCTGTTGCCAATGCTTGCGTTTCTCCACGAGTAAACAATGCTGAACCGTGAACAGAAGGTAAGTAATTTACTTCACTCCAAATAGGACGAATTTCAGTAGTTTTTCTACCGTCCAAACGAGTTCCTAAATCTAAGGTTACATTACGAACTGCTTCTTTATTAGTTTTGTAGAAGTATTTAGAAACTAAATCTCCGTTTTCAGCTAATTCTTCTTCAGTAAACAATGCTTTTACTTCTTCTTTTACGGCATCAAATGCAGCTGAACGTTCGTGTTTAGCCGAACCTTTACTCGCAATAGCGTAAATTTTATCATAAGCCGCCGCTTTTACTTTAGCGTAAATAGCGTCGTCATTTTTTTCAGTTTCGTAAGTACGAACTTCTTTTTTTCCAAAGGCTTGCGCTAATCTTTCTTGCGCATCAATTTGTACTTTGATATGTTCGTGAGCAAATTTAATCGCTTCTACCATTTCTTTTTCTGAAATTTCTTTCATTT
>JAGOAF010000035.1 GCA_017984035.1 Flavobacterium sp. | reverse complement strand
TTCGGGTTTGAACTTGATATTGAAAGTGAATAATGAAACACATTAGAAATTTTTGCATAATTGCCCACATTGACCACGGAAAAAGTACGCTTGCCGACCGATTACTTGGTGCGACTCAAACCGTAACAGCTCGTGAAGAAAAAGCACAATTGTTGGACAATATGGACTTGGAGCGTGAACGTGGAATTACCATTAAAAGTCACGCCATCCAGATGGAATACACCTACCAAGGTCAAGAGTATATCTTGAACTTGATTGATACTCCGGGCCACGTAGATTTTTCATATGAAGTTTCTCGTTCGATTGCGGCTTGTGAAGGTGCCCTATTGATTGTAGATGCCGCTCAGAGTATCCAGGCACAAACCATTTCTAATTTGTACTTGGCTTTAGAAAACGACTTGGAAATTATTCCGGTTTTGAATAAAGTAGATTTACCAAGCGCTAACCCAGAAGAGGTAAGCGACGACATTATTGATTTATTAGGTTGTAAACTAGAAGATATTATTCACGCTTCAGGGAAAACAGGTTTTGGTGTTGAAAATATTTTGGCTGCCATTATCGAAAAAATTCCGGCGCCAAAAGGAAACAAAGACGAACCTCTTCAGGCATTAATCTTTGACTCTGTTTACAATCCTTTCCGCGGAATCGAGGTTATTTTCCGTGTGATTAATGGCGAAATCAAAAAAGGACAAAAAATTAAATTCATGGCTACAGGCAATGAATATTTCGCGGACGAAATTGGTACCCTAAAATTAAATCAAGTTCCGAAACAAGTTATTTCAGCCGGTGATGTTGGTTACTTGATTTCAGGAATTAAAGAAGCCAAAGAAGTAAAAGTAGGAGACACTTTGACCGATGCCAAAGACCCAACTCAAAATATGATTACGGGATTTGAGGATGTAAAACCAATGGTTTTTGCCGGAATTTATCCCGTTGATACCGAAGACTACGAAGACTTACGTTCGTCAATGGAAAAACTCCAATTGAATGATGCTTCCTTAGTATTTGTAGCTGAGAGTTCTGCCGCATTAGGTTTTGGTTTCCGTTGCGGATTCTTAGGAATGTTGCACATGGAAATTATCCAAGAACGTTTGGAACGTGAGTTTGATATGACTGTTATTACTACGGTTCCTAACGTTTCGTATTTGGCTTACACCAAAAAAGAGCCCGAAACACCGCTTATTGTAAACAACCCTTCTGACTTGCCTGAGCCTTCTAAATTGGACAGAGTAGAAGAACCGTATATTAAAGCTACTATTATTACTAAAGCAGATTTCGTTGGAAACGTAATGAGTTTGTGTATTGAAAAACGTGGATTAATAACCAACCAAACCTATTTGACTACGGAAAGAGTAGAATTGAATTTCGATATGCCATTGGCAGAAATCGTATTTGATTTTTACGACCGTTTGAAAACCGTTTCTAAAGGATATGCGTCGTTTGACTATTCTCCTATTGGAATGCGTACATCTAAATTGGTAAAATTAGATGTGCTGTTGAACGCTCAAACTGTAGATGCCCTTTCTGCTTTGATTCACGAAGACAATGCGTATAATATTGGTAAAAAAATGACGGAAAAATTACGCGAGTTGATTCCGAGACAACAATTTGACATTCCAATTCAAGCAGCAATCGGCGCAAAAATTATTGCCCGTGAAACCATTAAAGCGTTGCGTAAAGACGTTACGGCTAAATGTTATGGAGGTGATATTTCACGTAAGCGTAAATTGCTTGAAAAACAGAAAAAAGGAAAGAAACGTATGCGTCAAGTAGGAAACGTAGAGATCCCGCAAGAAGCCTTTATGGCAGTATTGAAATTGAACGATTAATAATTTACGATATACAAAGTTAAAACCCAATAGCGAAAGTTGTTGGGTTTTGTTTTTCAATTTAGGAATCTATGCCTAAAAAACTTTGTACCTTTGCCGCTTTAAACTTTGCTACTCCACTATGATTGAAGATAAAAACCCACAACGCACTAGTATTTCGCAATTAGGCGAATTCGGATTGATTGATCACTTGACCAAAAATTTTGCTATTACGCAAGCTTCAACCCTAAAAGGAATTGGAGACGATGCCGCAGTCTTGGATTTTAAAGATAAAAAAGTGGTCGTTTCAACTGATATGCTAGTAGAAGGTGTCCATTTTGATTTAGCCTACATGCCGTTGAAGCATTTGGGTTACAAAGCGGTAGTTTCTAATGTGTCTGATATTTGCGCTATGAATGCCAAAGCGACACAAATTACGGTTTCTATTGCAGTATCCAATCGTTTCCCTTTAGAAGCCTTAGAAGAGTTATTCGAAGGAATTACTTTGGCTGCCAATGAATACAAAGTAGATGTAATTGGCGGAGATACAACCTCATCGCAAAAAGGATTGATCATTTCAATTACCGCTATTGGCGAAGCAGACGAAGCAGAATTAACGTATAGAAACGGAGCCAAATCTACTGATTTGTTAGTTGTAACAGGCGATATTGGGGCGGCTTATATGGGATTGCAAGTTTTAGAAAGAGAGAAACAAGTGTTTTTGGTTAACCCCAATTCGCAACCTGATTTGGATGCGTATACCTATTTAATCGAACGTCAATTAAAGCCCGAAGCCCGAAAAGACGTGCGTACTTTATTGCACGCTTTGGAAATCAAACCCACTTCCATGATTGATATTTCTGACGGCTTATCGTCTGAGATTATACATTTGTGTAAACAATCCAAAGTAGGTTGTAACTTATACGAAGACAAATTGCCCTTAGATCCTCAATTCATCAATGTATGTGAGGAATTTGACATTGACAGTACTACGGTGGCGATTAATGGAGGCGAAGATTACGAATTGCTTTTCACAATTGCAATGGAAGATTTTGACAAAATAAAAGGCAATCCTAACTTCTCTATTATTGGTCATATGACGCAGGAAAGCGAAGGCATTCATTTGGTAACGCGAGCCAATACTAAAATTCCGTTGAAAGCCAGAGGCTGGAATGCTATAGCAGAATAATCACATTTACGATATACGATTTTTGATATACGATTTATACATTATTCGATAAATCAAAAAGTCCCAAACTCAATTGAATTTGGGACTTTTTGATTGTTTATTTTGTTGAATCAAAACTTAGTCATTCATTTTCATCAGCCAATTCTTCATCGAGACTTCATTTTCGATAATGTTTTTCAAGTCGGCAATTTGAACACGATCTTGTTTCATACTATCTCTATGACGAATCGTTACGGTTTGGTCCTCGATTGTTTGATGGTCCACAGTAATACAGAAAGGAGTTCCCAAAGCATCTTGTCTTCTATAACGTCTTCCTACCGCATCTTTCTCATCATAGGTTACATTGAAATCCCATTTCAAATCGGCAATAATTTGATGTGCAATTTCTGGTAATCCGTCCTTTTTAACCAATGGTAAAATTGCAGCTTTTGTTGGAGCCAAAACTGCTGGCAAACGCAACACAGTTCTAGTAGAACCGTCTTCTAAAGTTTCTTCTTTTAAAGAAGTAGCAAACACTGCCAAGAACATTCTATCTAATCCGACTGAAGTTTCAACCACATACGGTACGTAATTTTGGTTCAATTCAGCATCAAAATACTGTAATTTTCTTCCTGAATATTGTTCGTGTGCTTTCAAATCAAAATCAGTACGCGAGTGAATTCCTTCTAATTCTTTGAACCCAAACGGGAAATCAAATTCGATATCAGCAGCTGCATTGGCGTAATGCGCTAATTTTTCGTGATCGTGAAAACGGTATCTTTCTTTCCCTAAACCTAAAGACAAATGCCATTTTAAACGGGTCGCTTTCCAATGTTCGTACCATTGCATTTCTTCGCCTGGACGCACAAAAAATTGCATTTCCATTTGTTCGAATTCACGCATACGGAAGATAAATTGACGCGCTACAATTTCGTTTCTGAAGGCTTTACCCGTTTGGGCAATTCCAAAAGGCACTTTCATTCTCCCTGATTTTTGAACGTTCAAGAAATTGACAAAAATTCCTTGTGCCGTTTCTGGACGCAAATATAAATCCATGGCCGAATCAGCAGAAGCGCCTAATTTAGTTCCAAACATCAAATTGAATTGACGTACTTCAGTCCAATTTCTTGATCCTGATTCTGGACAAGCAATTTCCAACTCTTCGATTAAAGCTTTTACATCCTCTAAATCTTCATTACCTAAAGAACGAGCCATTCTTTCTAGAATTTCTCTTTCCTTGGCTTTGTATTCCATCACACGGGCATTGGTTGTCACAAACTCTTGTTCGTTAAACGCTTCTCCAAAACGCACACGTGCTTTTTCGATTTCTTTGATTGCTTTTTGATTTAGTTTTTCAGCATAATCCTCAATCAAGACATCGGCTCTATATCTTCTTTTTGAATCTTTGTTATCAATCAAAGGATCGTTAAATGCATCCACGTGACCTGATGCTTTCCAAGTAGTAGGATGCATCAAAATCGCCGCGTCCAAACCAACGATATTCTCGTTCATTTGCACCATTGATTTCCACCAATATTCGCGAATATTTTTCTTTAATTCTACTCCGTTTTGTGCATAATCATAAACTGCACTCAATCCATCGTATATTTCGCTTGACGGAAAAATAAATCCGTACTCTTTTGCGTGCGAAACGACATTCTTAAATAAATCTTCTTGTTTTGCCATAGTAGTGCAAAAATATAAAAAGTGTCCTTAAAAAAAAGGAAATAGTTAAAGTTTGAAGCACTGATTTTCTTATTTTTATATATCCAAACCCAAATCTTATGTTCAAAAGCCTCCTTCATTTAATTTTTCCGCCTGTTTGTGCGGGTTGCAAAACCGTTTTGATTGCCAACGAAAATGTAATTTGCACCAAATGCCGACATGAAATACCCCTTACCCAACACCATTTAAATTTAGAAAATGAAGCATTTAAGAAATTTTATGGGCGAATCCCGGTTGAACATGTTTCAGCTTTAGTGTATTTTCATAAAAAAGGGATTGTCCAAGAATTGATTCATTGTCTAAAATACCGCGGACAAGAAGCCATTGGGACCGTTTTGGGCGAATGGTACGCCGAAGAATTAAAAAGCAGCCAATTACTCCAGTCTTTAGATGCCATTATTCCCGTTCCTTTACACCCTAAAAAATTACGCGAACGTGGGTATAATCAGGTAACAGAATTTGGAAATGCATTAGCAAAATCATTACAGATTCCAGTTAACACTTCTATTTTATTTCGGCAAGTGTATTCTAAAACCCAATCGCAAAAAAATCGTTTGGGCAGAACAGAAGGTATAGATACTATTTTTGATGTTACTTTCAATGAAAAAGACCACAACCAACATTTTCTTTTAATTGACGATGTGATTACCACAGGAGCAACATTAGAAGTTTGTGCCAAAGCGTTGTTAAAGATTCCTGGAACCAAGATTAGCATTGTTTGCATGGCTATGGCCGATTCCTAAAAAAATAAAATTATAACCCAATTGCGTTTTCTATTTCAAGTTAATTGCCTAATTTTGATTTCACTTTTTAATTTTCACTTAAAACAATTATATCATGGCTTTTGAATTAGCACCATTACCTTATGCTTACGATGCGTTAGAACCGCACATTGATGCACGCACTATGGAAATTCACCATACAAAACACCACAATGCGTACACTACTAACTTGAATGCAGCAATCGCTGGAACCGATTTAGAAGGTAAAACGATTGAAAATATTTTAATAAATTTAGATAAAACTAACGCAGCTGTTCGTAACAACGGTGGTGGTTTTTACAATCACAATTTGTTTTGGTCTGTAATGACTCCAAACGGTGGTGGTTTACCAACTGGTGAATTACTAGAGGCTATTGAAGCATCTTTTGGATCTTTTGAAGAATTCAAAGCTAAATTTGCTAAAGCAGGAGCTACTCAATTTGGTTCAGGATGGGCTTGGTTATGTGTGCACAAAGGTGGAAAATTAGACGTTTGTGGTACGCCAAATCAAGATAATCCATTAATGCCGGAAGTAGGTTGTGGAGGAACACCAATCCTTGGAATGGATGTTTGGGAACACGCTTACTACTTGCACTACCAAAACAGAAGACCCGATTATATTGAAGCTTTCTTTAGTGTAATCAATTGGACCGAAGTAACAAGACGTTTTGTTTTAGACAAATAATCGTATTTGGATATAAATAAAAATCCGCTGATGACTCAGCGGATTTTTTATGTCTTGATTTTTCTATACTTTATAAAATAAAAGAGGAGGAATTGCTTCCTCCTCTTTTGCCCCAAATCTACCATAAACTTAACCTTCTAATGTAAATGGTAGCGTAAAGATATCTTTACCCATGTTGTTTTTTATTTTATTTAGATAAACGCCTTAAATTATCGTCAAAGCGTTTCTTTTGATCTAATAGGCTCGTGCATCTTTACCTTCATAGAAATTCATGAAAGCTCGATTCACCACTCGATTTCCTCCTGGAGTTGGATAATCTCCTGTGAAATACCAATCTCCTAAATTTTTAGGGCATGCAATATGCAAATCTTCTACCGTTTGGAAAATAATTTTTACTTCGGCATTGATTTCTGGCGAACTCAACATCTCTGCAATTTTGTCTGAGATTTCTTCTGGTGTAAATGGCTCGTAAATAGCTGATACATAATTGACAACTTCCGCATCTTTAAAATTTTCTTGCGCTTTACATTTGGCATACACCTCATCTACTATATGATATAAGTTGCGCTCTTTTAACAATGCTAAAGCAGCTCTAAAGGCAACCAACCCTTCTAGTTTTGCCATATCAATTCCGTAACAATCGGGATAACGAATTTGTGGTGCCGAAGACACTATGACAATACGTTTAGGTTTCAAACGATCCATCATTTTAATGATACTCATTTTTAATGTAGTCCCACGAACAATACTATCGTCGATAATAACTAAATTATCGGTTGGTTTGATCACACCATAAGTTACATCATAAACGTGAGCCACTAAATCGTCACGGCTACTATCTTCTGTTATAAACGTTCTTAATTTAGCATCTTTGATTGCCACCTTTTCTGTACGAATTTTAACCTTCAAAAGTTCTTGCAAGGTTTGTTCCGTTAAGGTACTTCTATTCTTTAAAATGTAATCATTTTTTCTTTGATTCAAGAAATCCTGAGCCGCTTCTACTAATCCGTAGAAGGACGTTTCTGCTGTATTTGGGATATACGAAAACACCGTATTATCTGTATCTTGATCTATCGCATTTAAAACCGATGGCAAGATTAATTTTCCTAGTTTTTTTCTTTCTTGATAAATCTCTGCATCACTTCCTCTTGAAAAATAGATGCGCTCAAATGAACAGGCTTTTTTCTCAATAGGAGTTAAGATTTGTTTCATCGAAATAGCACCACCTTTTTTAATAATCAAGGCGCTTCCTGGATCAATTTCTTGAACACTTTCGAAAGGCACATTGAATACGGTTTGAATCACTGGGCGTTCTGAAGCCACCACTACTACTTCATCATCTTGGTAATAATAGGCTGGGCGAATTCCTGCTGGATCTCTAAACACAAAAGCGTCTCCATGTCCTAAAAGTCCGGCCATAGCATAACCACCATCCAAATTTTTAGAAGAACGGTTTAAAATTTTAGCAATATCCAAACGATCGGCAATAACGGGAGAAGCTTCTCTTTTATTCAAGCCCATCTCTTTGCATTCTTGATACAATTGCATCACTTCTTTGTCTAAGAAGTGACCAATTTTTTCCATTACTGTTACGGTATCGGCCATCTCTTTAGGATGTTGTCCTAGTTCAATAAGGTTTTGGAATAACTCTTTAACATTTGTCATGTTAAAGTTTCCCGCCAGAATCAAGTTTCGGTGCATCCAATTGCTTTGTCGCAGGAAAGGGTGTACACTTTCAATACTATTTTTACCAAACGTTCCATAACGAACGTGTCCTAAAAACAACTCTCCTAAATAGGGAATATTCTCTTTTTGCAACGCCACATTGTTAGCATATTCGGGATGATTGGTCATCTCCTCATTGATACGCTCGTTGATTTGAGCAAATACATCTTGAATAGGTTGAGATGCGTTAGAACGCACACGACTAATGTAACGCTGACCTGGTTCTACATCAAACTTAATACTTGCAAAACCGGCTCCATCTTGTCCTCGGTTGTGTTGCTTTTCCATCATCAGATACATTTTTTGTATCCCGTAGAAAGCGGTTCCGTATTTTTCTTTATAGAATTCAAGCGGTTTCAAAAGCCTTACTAAGGCTATTCCACATTCGTGTTGTAAAGCGTCGCTCATTGTTGTATTGTAATTGGTTGTGTTGTTGTTTTTATATAAAAAATGCCCCGAAAAATTCGAGGCATGAGTCATTATAATTCGATATCAAATTGTGTCAATGATTTGAATTGTTGCAATCTAGACACTACTTCTTTTTTGTCAAGAGTAAGCATTCTTTCTGTTCCAAATTTCTCCACACAGAAGGATGCTAAATTAGATCCATAGATTACTGCGTTTTTCATATTGTCAAACGATACGTTTTCACTTTGCGCAATAAAGCCTGTGAATCCACCCGCAAAAGTATCTCCAGCTCCTGTTGGATCAAATACTTCTTCTAAAGGCAAGGCCGGTGCAAAGAATATATTTTCGTTGTGGAACAATAATGCGCCATGTTCTCCTTTTTTGATCACCACATATTTTGGACCCATGGTATGGATTTTAGCCGCTGCTTTCACTAAAGAATATTCGCCAGACAATTGTCTCGCTTCTTCATCATTAATTGTGATCACATCAATACGTTTCATTACTTCTAATAATTCAGGCAAAGCACAATCCATCCAGAAGTTCATGGTGTCCAAAACGACTAATTTTGGTTTCACTTCCATTTGGTCTAAAACACTGCTTTGTACCAATGGATGCAAATTACCCAACATCACTACATCAGCATCTTTGAAATTTTGAGGAACCTTAGGTTGGAAATCAGCCAAAACATTGAGTTCGGTAGCCAATGTATCTCTTGAGTTCAAATCGTTGTGGTACAAACCACTCCAAAAAAACGTTTTGCCGCCTTTCACGATTTCAAGACCTGAAATGTCAATATTTCGAGCCGTCAATAAATCCAAATATTCTTGTGGAAAATCGTCTCCAACAACGGAAACAATAGCCGATTGCAAATTAAAAAAAGAGGCTGAAAGACCTATATAAGTTCCTGCACCACCTAAAATTTTATCTGTTTTACCAAACGGAGTTTCAATCGCGTCGAAAGCCACTGTTCCAACAATCAATAATTTGTTCATTATTTTATTTTCAAAATTAAGGGGCAAAGATAGTTTATAAGTTTTAGAGTTGCAAAGGTTCAAAGTGGCAAAATGAAGAGAATTTTACATTCTTAAAAAGGGCCTATTATAATAACTTTTCGTCCTCTTTTTCGTAGCATACGTCTACTGAAAGTTGTTTTTGCGTTGAAGCCATAACAGCTAATTCATCGCATCGCTCGTTTTGAGGGTGGTTGTTGTGCCCTTTGATCCATTTAAAATCGACTTGATGCTTTTTGTAAATCAACAAAAAACGCTTCCACAAATCCGGATTTTTTTTACCCACAAAACCTTTTTTTTCCCAGCCAAAAACCCATTTTTTCTCTACCGAATCGACTACATATTTGGAATCAGAAACTACCAGCACCTTGGTATAGGTATTTTTTAATTTTTCAAGTCCCACAATGACGGCCAACAATTCCATTCTATTATTTGTTGTATGTCGAAACCCTTCATAAAATTCTTTTTTATACGGTTTGCCCACCCATTCCATTACCACGCCATAGCCTCCAGGACCAGGATTGCCCTTAGCAGCGCCATCGGTATATATATGTACTTGGTGAGACATTGATTGGATTATGAGTTTATGGGTGAAGAGTTAATAAGGGTCTAGATGAATTACACTTTCAATGCTACTATCTCTTTGTTAGCAATTCTTCGATTACTTTTGGGAAATGAGCTTGCTCCAATTCGTGAATTTTTGCTGCTACTACTTCTGGAGTATCGCTAATTAATACCGCTACTTCTTTTTGAAAAATAATATTCCCTTCATCGTAATTTTCATTGACATAATGAATGGTAATTCCTGTTTTGGATTCTTTATTTTCAACTACTGCGCGATGTACATGCATTCCGTACATTCCTTTTCCTCCATATTTAGGTAGCAAGGCCGGATGAATATTAATTATTTTATCGGGATAAGCTGCCACAATCGTTTCTGGAAATTTTAGTAAAAAACCAGCCAACACTATTAAATCAGGTTGAATTAGATTAATTTCTTGTAGTATTTTTCCTGTTTCTAAATCGTTTTTGGAAAAAATTTGAGATGGGACTTGGTGTTTTTCAGCGCGTTGTATCACTTGAGCATCTGATTTATTTGTAAATACAATGGCTACTGATGCAGTGTTTGTTGCTTTAAAATGACGAATGATATTTTCCACATTAGTCCCCGAACCCGAAGCAAATAGTACAATTTTTTTCATGTTAACAAACGATTTATTATGCAAAAAAAGGGATAAAAAATGGAAAAAAATAGCAATCGGAAAGCTTTGTTAAAATAAATTTCATATTTTCGTTTGCACATTTATTAACTAAATAGTTGTTTTAAAATAAAGTTTTTTATTTTTGCCAACAAATTAAATTTTAAAATTAAAGACTATGTCAGACATTGCATCAAGAGTAAAAGCGATTATCGTAGACAAATTAGGTGTTGACGAAAACGAAGTTGTAACAGAAGCTAGCTTCACAAACGATTTAGGGGCTGACTCCTTAGACACTGTAGAGCTTATCATGGAATTCGAAAAAGAATTTGATATTCAAATTCCAGACGATCAAGCAGAAAACATTGCTACTGTAGGTCAAGCAATCTCTTACATCGAGGAAGCTAAAAAATAATACTAGAACACCCGATACATTAGTGTACTCGGGTGTTATTATTTTTCATAAATTTAAATTCGGGATTGACTTTCAATCAAAAAAACATATATAATTCAGCACCCACAGCTCTTTTGTAATACTAATACAAAAAAGAAATCGTGGGTTTTGTTTGTTTAAAGATAAAAATACAGAAGCTATGGAATTACGTCGCGTAGTTGTTACAGGTTTAGGAGCGCTTACTCCTATTGGAAATAACATTCAAGAATATTGGGACGGACTAATTAACGGCGTTAGTGGTGCTGCCCCTATCACTTATTTTGATGCTTCAAAATTCAAAACACAATTTGCTTGCGAACTAAAAAACTTTAATGTTGAAGAATTTATTGATCGTAAAGAGGCGAGAAAAATGGACCGCTATGCACAATATGCCGTAGTTTCTTCTACAGAAGCTATGAACGATGCTAATTTTGATATGGAAAAATTAGACAAAGATCGTGCAGGTGTGATTTGGGGTTCAGGAATTGGCGGTTTAGAAACATTTCAAATAGAAGTGTTGAATTTTGCCGCAGGTGACGGAACACCTAAATTTAATCCGTTTTTCATTCCAAAAATGATTGGGGATATTGCTTGTGGACACATTTCAATTAAATATGGTTTTAGAGGGCCAAACTTTGGAACTGTTTCTGCTTGTGCCTCATCAACCAATGCAATTATTGACGCCTTCAATTATATTCGTTTGGGTCATGCTGATGTCATGGTGACGGGAGGTTCTGAAGCAGCAGTAACTATTGCTGGGATGGGTGGTTTTAACGCCATGCACGCCCTTTCTACTCGAAATGACGATCCAAAAACTGCGTCAAGACCTATGGACAAAGACCGTGACGGATTTGTACTTGGAGAAGGAGCCGGAGCATTAATATTAGAAGAATACGAACACGCTGTAGCGCGTGGCGCAAAAATATATTGTGAAATTGGTGGAGGCGGAATGTCAGCTGATGCCTATCACATTACCGCTCCCCATCCTGAAGGATTAGGAGCTAGAAATGTAATGTTGAACTGTTTGAGAGATGCTGGTCTACAACCAACAGATGTTGACGGGGTTAACATGCATGGAACTTCAACTCCCTTAGGAGATTTAGCCGAGTCAAAAGCCATCGAGCAAGTTTTTGGTGATCATGCTTACACTATGAACCTAAATTCAACTAAGTCTATGACCGGTCACCTTTTAGGTGCTGCTGGAGCCATTGAAACCATTTCGTCTATTCTTTCTTTGAAATACGGAATTATTCCACCAACCATCAACCATTTCACAGACGATGAAAACATCGATCCAAAATTAAACTTCACTTTTAATGTGGCTCAAAAAAGAGATGTTAAAGTATTGATGAGTAATACTTTTGGTTTTGGTGGACACAATGCTTGTGTATTGGTTAAAAAATTAGACATCTAAAATAGTACTATGCGTATTATTAGAAAAATATTTTCGAAATCCCGTTCTCTTGAAGACGGGATTTTTTTTGGTGGTATTGAAAAAATCCTTGGTTTTGCACCTAAAAATATTGATTTTTATAAAAAAGCTTTCACGCATCGTTCCTCAAATAGGTTGGACGAAGTGGGAAATCCTCTCAATTACGAACGTTTAGAATTTCTTGGCGACGCTATGCTAAGCGCTGTGATTGCAGGCCATCTCTTTAACGAAGCGCCAACTGGCGACGAAGGCTATTTAACTAAAATGCGTTCCAAAATTGTCAGCAGAGAACATTTAAATGAATTAGGAAAAGACTTAAACTTAGTTCAGTTTGTTGAAAGCAAAGTGCCTGTACAGCATTTTGGTGATAACATTCACGGTAACATTTTTGAATCCTTGGTGGGGGCAATTTATTTAGACAGAGGCTATGAGTTTTGTGAGAAATTCATTCAAAAAAGAGTCATACTGCCTTATGTAGATATCGCGCGATTAGAGGGTAAAGTGATTAGTTATAAAAGTTTAGTTATTGAATGGTGCCAAAAAGAAAAAAGACAATTTCATTATGATATTTATGAAGACAATGGGATTGATGGAGAAAGACTATTTGGTGTTAAATTAAGCATTGACGAAAAAGTAGTTGCTAAAGCCCGTGCGACTTCCAAAA
>JAGOAF010000007.1 GCA_017984035.1 Flavobacterium sp. | reverse complement strand
AAACCCAAGACGGTTTCATCGCTCCATTACAAAAAGAAGAACAAAAACCGGTTTGGATTACTAATTCACATTCCAGACAATTGGTTCATAAATGGCGTACAGAGGAGCAAGCTATTTTGGTGGGTACACAAACTGTGATAGATGACAACCCCCAATTAAACGCTAGAGATTGGGAAGGCAATAATCCTTTTAGAGTCATAATTGACCCAAACAATCGCATCCCAAAAACGGCACATGTACTTGACAATCATATAAAAACGATCGTGTTTTCTAAAAACAAAAACACAGTTTCCTCCAAAAACACCATCTTTGAAGCGATTGATTTTCAACAAAATATCGCACAACAAATCGTGGAACGATTGTACCATCACCAAATTCAATCAGTCATTATTGAAGGTGGCGCTCAAACATTACAAACTTTCATTGATGCTAATCTTTGGGATGAAGCACGTGTATTTATTGGCAATTGTACCTTTGAAAATGGAGTAAAAGCACCGATATTGAATACAAGTCCGTTTAAAACGGAGAAAATTGGAACCGATGAATTACTAATAATTAGAAATTATGATTGATACTATTATTTTTGATTTTGGAGATATTTTCATCAATTTGGACAAACAAGCTACTATTGATGGTTTGGAAGATTTGGGATTATCTTCTTGGAACGAAGATTTGGACCAATTGAATATTTCATTTGAAAAAGGACTAATTTCAAGAGATGATTTTTTGTTAGGCATCCAAAAACACATTCCTAATGCGACAATTGATGACATTTTAATGGCTTGGAATGCTGTATTATTAGATTTCCCTCTGTATCGTTTGGAGTTTTTACAATTACTTTCAAAAAAATTTAGACTCTTTTTATTGAGCAATACAGACGCCATTCATATCAACCATTTTGAACAAAGAGAAGGCGCATCGTTTTATGGCGACTTTTACCAATGTTTTGAAAAAGTCTATTTTTCATATGAAATGGGAATGAGAAAACCCGATGCTGAAATCTACACTACTCTTATCAACCGTCACGAATTAGCACCAAAGCGTACTTTATTTGTCGATGATAAAAAAGAGAACACAGATGCTGCCAAAGCTTTAGGGTTACACGTTTGGAATCTTCAGGTAGGAAAAGAAGATGTTATTGAGCTTTTGGACAAAAAAATAATTTAGACTACTATTGCCTTTTGGAAATCAAAGACACCTATACTACCCTAGCACAAGCTACCGAAGAAATTCTATTCAAGGAAAAAAGCAGTAAATTCTTTGGCTATGCATTCCCTATTGAATCTGAAGAAGAAGTAAAGCCAATCCTTGACCAATTGCGAAAATTACATCCGCATGCAGTACATTATTGTTATGCCTACCAAATTGGAACAGAAAAAATAAGCTACAGAGCCAATGATGATGGAGAACCCAGTAATTCTGCTGGCGCACCCATTTATGGACAGATCCAATCGTTTGGATTAACCAATGTGCTTGTAGTCGTTGTACGTATCTTTGGCGGAATAAAATTAGGTGTAGGTGGACTAATCACGGCATACAAAACTACCGCACAATTGGCTTTAGAAGAAGCAGAAATCATTGAAAAAACTATCGATATTGCTTTTTTGATTTCGTTTGACTATAAAAACATGAACAAAGTAATGCGAGTTATCAAAGAAAAAAAACTCGACATTGTTACTCAAACTATGGAATTAGAGGAAGATTCAGGACTCGCTGTAGGCAAATTAACGATCAAAACCAGAAAAAAAAATGCCGAACTAATTTTCGACATTTTTGATAATTTATTTGAAATTGAGATCAAACGCTTATAAAAAAGCAATATTTCATCCATTTAATCCATATCTTTTAGAAGATCCAAAATATAATCTGGAGGAGCAATTGGTCGGCCAGTTTTAAGTGAGACAAAAACCAAAATAAATTCGGCAGTTGTTAATAACTCATTCATTTCATTAAATATCTTACAATCAAATTCTATCTTAACCGAAGATTGACTTTTGAAAGCAGTATGAACTGTGAGCAACTCATCATAGCGTGCTGATTTTTTATAATTAATCGTCATAGAAACAATTGGGAGTGCAATTCCTTCTTCTTCCATACTTTTGTACGAAACTCCCTTATTCCTAAGCCATTCCACACGTCCCATCTCAAAATAGGGAATATAATTTCCATGATATACTACCCCCATTTGGTCTGTTTCAGAGTACCGAACACGAACTTGAATTTGATGATCTTTCATTATTTATTGTTTAATTTTTAATGATTCTAAAAAGCCACATACAACAAAATTTTTACAAAAAAATCTATTGAATAATTTTTTTTTAAAGAAATTTGTTCACATATTTGTTGTCCCAGAAAAATACAAGAACAGCCCCTCTTTTTTTGTACTAAAATTGTAACCAAACTTAAATAATTTAACCGAATATATGAACAAAACTGCTCAATCAGTATGGGAAAACTGTTTATCTTTCATAAAAGATAATATTCAAGACCAAGCCTACAAAACTTGGTTTGAACCAATCAAGTCAGTTGAACTTACCGATAACGCATTATATATTCAAGTACCTAGTAAATTTTTCTACGAATGGTTAGAAGAACATTACGTTAAATTATTAAAAGTGGCGCTAACCAAAGAACTTGGAAAAAACGCAAAGTTACTCTATAAAATTAAAATGGAGAACACTTATGGTAATAAACAACCCTACACGGAACAATTACCAAGTGCCAACAGAGCGCAAATGAAACCACAAGATGTGGATGCTCCATTAAAAAATTTAAATCCTGAACTTAAAAATCCATTTATCATTCCTGGAATTCGTAATTTAAAAATCGAATCTCAACTGAATGCTAATTATAGCTTTGACAATTTCTTAGAAGGAGATTCTAATCGATTGGCTCGCTCTGCTGGTATGGCTGTGGCCAATAAACCGGGTGGTACTTCTTTCAATCCATTATTAATCTTTGGAGGAGTTGGTTTAGGAAAAACACACTTAGCCCACGCTATTGGTGTTGAAATCAAAGACAAATACCCTGAAAAAACAGTTTTATATATTTCAGCTGAAATTTTCACACAACAATATATTGACTCTGTTAAGAAAAATACCCGAAATGATTTTATTCATTTCTACCAATTGATTGATGTTTTAATCATTGACGACGTTCAATTCCTTTCCGGAAAATCAGGAACACAAGATGTATTCTTCCATATTTTCAATTACCTACACCAAAACGGAAAACAAGTGATCTTGACTTCTGACAAGGCTCCAGTTGACATGCAAGATATTGAACAACGTTTGTTGTCTCGCTTCAAATGGGGATTGTCTGCAGAATTGCATCAACCAGATTACGAAACCCGAGTTTCTATCTTGAAGAATATTCTATATCGTGACGGGGTTGAAATGCCAGAAGAAATCATTGAATATGTTGCTCGTAATATCAAAACAAATGTTAGAGAATTAGAAGGCGCTATCATCTCTTTAATAGCTCAATCTTCTTTCAACAAAAAAGAAGTTACGATTGAATTAGCAAAAAGCATCGTAGAGAAATTCGTAAAGAATGTCAAACGCGAAATTTCAATCGACTATATTCAAAAAATTGTTTCCGATTATTTCCAATTGGACTTGGAGACATTGCAATCTAAAACTAGAAAAAGACACGTTGTTCAAGCGAGACAATTAGCGATGTTTTTTGCAAAGAAATTTACCAAAGCATCTTTAGCAAACATTGGATCTCAAATTGGAGATCGCGACCACGCCACTGTATTACATGCTTGTAAGACTGTTGATAATCTAGTTTCTACCGACAAACAATTTAAAAAGTTTGTTGAAGACATCCACAAAAAATTAACTTTATAGACAGCAAATGTCCGTAAAAATCGTAATGGTTTGTTTGGGCAATATTTGTCGGTCGCCTTTGGCCGAGGGAATATTAGCTTCCAAATTACCTCAAGAAACTTTTAGCGTAGATTCTGCAGGAACAGGTTCTTGGCACATTGGCCAATCTCCAGATGAACGTTCTATTGCAGTCGCTAAAAAAAATGGTCTTGATATTACACACCAAAGAGGTAGACAATTCAGCCGTGCCGATTTTGACCATTTTGATTACATTTTTGTGATGGACAATTCTAATTTCGACAATGTTATTGCCTTAGCCGAAACTCCAGAACAAAAACAAAAAGTCAAGCTCATTATGAATGAGTTAAAACCAAATCAAAACCAAGACGTACCGGATCCCTATTTTGGAATGCACAACGGATTTGATATTGTGTACAGCATGCTGGACGAAGTGTGTGAGGTTATTGCTCAAAAATTGATTACCAAACATCAATAAACGCTTTTGTTCCAAATCTAAAAACTAACCGTTATGACGACCAACACTTCTTTAGGAAAATTGTATTTGATTCCAACGACCATGGGAGAAAGCGATCCAATGGATGTTTTACCTCAAACCGTTAAAAGAACAATTGAGCTGATCGACCATTACATTGTTGAAAATGAAAAAACGGCACGTAAGTCAATCAAAGGCGTACTGCCAGAAAAAAAACAATCCGAACTTGTACTTTTTGCTCTAAATAAACATACTGATGCAAGAGAACACCTTAGTTTTATTCAGCCTTTATTAGCAGGCAAAAATATGGGATTAATGAGTGAAGCCGGCTGTCCCGGAGTTGCCGATCCCGGTGCTGTTATCGTAAAATTAGCGCACGAAAAAGGCATACAAGTTATACCACTTGTAGGACCCTCCTCTATTCTTTTAGCGATGATGGCTTCAGGAATGAATGGACAAAGTTTTACATTTAATGGGTATTTACCCATCGACAAAAATGATAAAAAAACAGCCATAAAAAATTTAGAGAAATTGTCTTTTGACAAAAATCAATCGCAAATTTTTATCGAAACTCCCTATCGCAACAACAAATTATTGGAAGATATTTTGCAAGCCCTGCAACCCACAACTCATCTTTGTATTGCGACAGATATAACCTTACCTACTGAATACATCAAAACATTACGCGCTGCTGATTGGAAAAAAACCAAAGTAGATTTACACAATCGACCTACTATTTTCATTATTCATAAAATGTAATCCATAGTATAATTAGGTATTTTATTAATTAATATTATGCATGCATACTATTTATTCTTATATTTACTTTATTAAACAAATGAAACTATGAGTTATACAGATAAAATGCTACGCGATGACGCACTAAAAGGAAAAGTAATTGTCGTTACCGGTGGTGGAAGTGGTTTAGGAAAAGCCATGACCAAATACTTTTTAGAGCTTGGTGCTAAAGTGGCCATTACCTCGCGTGATGTAGAAAAACTTAAAAATACAGCTGCAGAACTAGAAACTCAAACTGGAGGAACTTGTTTGCCTATTCAATGTGATGTACGTCATTATGAAGAAGTTGAAAATATGCTGCAAGAAACGTTGAAAGCTTTTGGCAAAGTCGACATTCTTTTGAACAATGCAGCCGGAAATTTTATATCACCAACAGAGCGTTTATCTTCTAATGCATTTGATACAATCATTGATATTGTTTTAAAAGGAACCAAAAACTGCACATTGGCTTTTGGAAAACATTGGATCGATACTAAACAAACTTCTTCAACAGTTTTAAATATTGTTACCACCTATGCGTGGACTGGTTCAGCATACGTAGTACCAAGTGCTACTGCAAAAGCAGGTGTCTTGGCAATGACTAAAAGTTTAGCGGTAGAATGGGCTAAATACGGAATACGTACTAATGCAATTGCTCCAGGTCCTTTTCCAACTAAAGGAGCATGGGATCGCTTATTACCAGGTGATCTAGCCGAAAAATTTGATATGGCTAAAAAAGTTCCGCTAAAACGAGTTGGAGATCACCAAGAATTAGCCAATTTAGCAGCCTATTTAGTATCCGACTTTTCTGCTTATATCAATGGAGAAGTAGTGGTAATTGATGGAGGAGAATGGCTAAAAGGAGCCGGACAATTTAATTTATTAGAAGATATTCCAGCCGAAATGTGGGATATGTTGGAAATGATGATTAAAGCCAAAAAAAATAAATAAAATACCAATAAGAAAGAGCACTACAACAGTTGCTCTTTTTTTTATAAACAAGTCAAATATAAATATATCAATTTAGCAAACATTTAGCAAAAATGGAATTCACTCTGAATAAAATTCCTATTTTTGTTAGGTTAACTTAAGAATACTAATTTATGCTCATTATTGGAATTGCAGGCGGAACAGGAAGTGGAAAAACGACGGTAGTCAATCAAATCGTCAATGAATTACCCGAAACTGAAGTAGGTATTATTTCGCAAGATTCATACTATAAAGAAAATATAGGAATGACTTATGAAGAAAGAGCTGCAATCAATTTTGACCATCCAAGATCGATTGATTTTGACTTGCTTGTAAAACACCTAAAAGAATTAAAAGCAGGCAACAACATCAACCAACCCGTTTATTCTTTCGTGTCTCATAACAGAACCAGCGATACTGTTTTTACACATCCTCGAAAAGTAATGATTGTCGAAGGAATCTTAATATTAACAAATCCTGAATTGAGAGATCTTTTTGATGTAAAAATATACGTTCAAGCCGATCCAGATGAACGATTAATTCGTCGTTTAAAAAGAGATATAGCTGATCGAGGCCGAGATATGGAAGAGGTACTAAACAGATACCAAACTACGCTAAAACCGATGCACCAACAATTCATTGAGCCTACAAAAGCATTTGCCGATATCATTATACCCAACGACAAATACAACACAGTAGCAATAGATGTGGTTAGGGCTGTAATCAATCAAAAATTAAACGTATAAATAAACAGTTTCCAAAATCCAATTGTAACGCAATTTTATTTTGGAGCTATTTCCCGCTTTCCGTTTAAATCCATTCTAAATAGAATGGGATTTTCACTGCAATCGGGGCTAAAAAAAGGAATCATGACAAATCCACTGAAACAAAAATCTTGGTTTAGACTATTGAGTAATAAATACATTTTAGTGTTAGTATTTTTTACTGGCTGGATGCTCTTTTTAGATAACTATTCGTATTTCGATCATCGTTTTTTAGACAAGCAAATTGATGAATTAGAAGACAACAAATCGTATTATCAAGAAGAAATCAAGAAGGACAAAAGACATATTAAAGAACTCAAAAACATTGAGTATGTTGAGAAGTATGCTCGTGAAAAATACTATATGAAGAAAGACAGTGAAGATATTTATATCATCGAGTTTGAAGGAGATAGCGCCATCAAAACCAAATAATCACTCCTATTCCAAAATTTGAAATAACAACGCCAATGAAATCTCTCTTTACTAATTTCGCACCCCTTTCGACTAAAGAATGGAAACAAAAAATTCAGTTTGAACTCAAAGGAGCTGATTATAACGAAACTCTAATTTGGAATTCCCCAGATGATATTAAGGTCAAGCCATTTTATGACAAAGAAGATATAAAAGAATCTATTTCAGTAACTACTAAAGCATCTGAATTTAAAATTTGCCAAAATATTTTCGTCCATGATGTCAACAAATCGATTGAACGTGCATTAGATAGTTTGAATAGAGGTGCCGAAAGTATTCGTTTCACTATCGAAGATGAAACGGTAGATGTGACAAAATTATTGGAAAAATTACCATTAGAAACAACACCTATTTTCTTTCATTTAAATTTTATTTCTGTCGATTTCATTCAAAAAATCGAGACGATTACAAAAGATAAAAAGGCAACGATCTTTTGCAATATTGATCCCATCGGGCAATTAGCAAAAGAGGGAAATTGGTTTACTACCTCAGAAAAAAATAATTTTGAAACCTTAAACAATCTTGTTACCAAAGACAGCTCTCTCTCACTGATTAGTGTAAATAGTACACTGTATCAAAATGCAGGAGCAACAATTGTACAACAAATCGCCTATACTTTGGCTCATGCCAATGAATATTTCAACTACATCTCGCCTGCTAAACCACAAACCATGGTGCTAGAAATTGCGGTGGGTACCAATTATTTTTTTGAAATTGCTAAGCTGCGAGCCATCCGATTACTTTTTAATTCAATTGCAGCAGCATACAATTCAAATTGGTCTTGTCATTTAGTGGTTACTCCTACAAAAAGAAATAAAACTTTATACGATTACAATGTCAATATGCTTCGCACCACAACCGAATGCATGAGTGCTATCCTCGGAGGTGCTGATACCATTGCCAATTTACCATATGATGCTTTGTACCACAAAGACAATGAATTTGGCGATCGTATTGCTCGAAACCAGTTGCTGATTTTAAAAAAGGAAAGCTACTTTGACAAAGTCAACAATCCATCCGACGGAAGCTACTACATAGAAAGTTTAACTCAGCAACTAGCTGAAAAAGCTTTATCTCTGTTCAAAGATATCGAAGCAAATGGTGGTTTCTTAAAACAACTGAATGAAGGACTCATTAAAAGGAAAATCCAAGAAAGTGCCGACAAAGAACAAAGCTTATTTGATGCTGGAAAAGAAATATTATTAGGTACAAATAAACATGCCAACAAAGACGATCGAATGAAACACGATTTAGAACTTTTCCCTTTTGTCAAAATAAAACCGAGAAAAACACTTATTACTCCAATTATTGAAAAACGTCTAGCCGAAAAAATCGAACAAGAACGTTTAGAAAAAGAGTAATAGTAAAAAATAAAACCATTGTCCAATAGTAATTTGTCGACAAAATGAAAAGAAAAGACCTGCAACATATTCAAATCAAATCTGAAGTAAATACACCAGATGAAATCATTGCTAATGCTGGATTTCAAACGGCAGAAGGTATTGAATTGAAACCAACATATTCAGAACAAGATATTCATCAATTGGAACATCTTGATTTTGGTGCAGGTTTTGCGCCTAATTTACGTGGCCCTTACGCTACTATGTATGTACGTCGCCCTTGGACAGTACGCCAATACGCAGGTTTTTCTACCGCTGAAGAAAGTAATGCTTTTTACAGACGCAATTTAGCTGCTGGGCAAAAAGGACTTTCTATTGCCTTTGATTTACCTACTCACCGCGGTTATGATTCAGATCACGAACGTGTAGTGGGTGATGTTGGAAAAGCAGGAGTAGCCATCGATTCGGTTGAAGATATGAAAGTCTTGTTTGACCAAATACCTTTAGATGAAATGTCTGTTTCTATGACTATGAACGGTGCAGTACTTCCAATTATGGCCTTTTATATTGTGGCAGCTGAAGAACAAGGTGTGACGCCAGATAAACTGTCAGGAACTATACAGAATGATATTTTGAAAGAGTTTATGGTACGAAATACCTATATCTATCCACCTACTCCTTCAATGAAAATCATTGCTGATATTTTTGAATTTACCAGCAAAAAAATGCCAAAATTCAATTCTATTTCTATTTCGGGTTATCATATGCAAGAAGCTGGTGCAACAGCTGATATTGAATTAGCCTACACTTTAGCTGATGGTCTAGAATACATTCGAACTGGGTTAGCTGCGGGAATGAAAATTGATGAATTTGCCCCAAGACTTTCTTTCTTTTGGGCAATTGGTATGAATCATTTCATGGAAATTGCCAAAATGCGAGCTGGACGAATGATATGGGCTAAATTGGTTCAACAATTTGAACCCAAAGATGAAAAATCACTAGCATTGCGCACCCATTGCCAAACATCTGGGTGGAGCTTAACCGAACAAGATCCATTTAACAATGTGGCACGAACATGTATTGAAGCAGCAGCTGCAGCATTTGGAGGCACACAATCGTTACATACTAATGCTTTAGACGAAGCCATAGCATTACCAACCGATTTTTCGGCGAGGATAGCGAGAAATACCCAGTTGTATTTACAAGATGAAACCAAAATTACTAAAACCGTAGATCCATGGGCAGGTAGCTATTATGTAGAAAGCCTGACTAATGAAATTGCACAAAGCGCTTGGAAGTTAATTGAAGAAGTAGAAGAATTAGGTGGCATGACAAAAGCTATCGAATCAGGCATTCCGAAACTACGAATTGAAGAAGCAGCCGCTAGAAAACAAGCTAGAATTGATAGTGGACAAGATATTATAGTAGGTGTCAACCAATACCGATTAGAAAAAGAAGATCCACTACAAATTTTAGATGTAGACAATCAAATGGTACGTAGACAGCAATTGGAACAATTGGAGCGTATTAAGACTACTAGAAACAATAAAAATGTTACAGAAAACTTAGATCAATTAATTCATTGTGCCAAAACTGGCGAAGGTAATTTATTAGAAATTGCCGTTGAAGCTGCTAGAAACAGAGCAACTTTGGGAGAAATTAGCGATGCCTTAGAAACTGTTTTTGGAAGATATAAAGCACAAATTAAATCGTTTAGTGGAGTGTATAGTAAAGAAATAAAAAACGACGAAAGTTTTGAAAAGGCAAAACAATTAGCAAATGTATTTGCTGAAAAAGAAGGTAGAAGACCTCGAATAATGATTGCTAAAATGGGGCAAGACGGTCATGATCGTGGTGCCAAAGTAGTAGCAACAGGTTATGCAGATGTTGGATTTGATGTTGATATTGGTCCACTATTTCAAACACCCTCAGAAGCTGCCAAACAAGCTGTTGAAAATGATGTGCATATCCTTGGAGTATCTTCATTAGCTGCAGGTCATAAAACATTAGTTCCACAAGTAATTGAAGAATTAAAAAAGTACGGCAGAGAAGACATTATGGTAGTAGTAGGTGGAGTAATTCCTGCACAAGATTATCAATTCTTATTTGATGCAGGAGCAGTGGCAGTATTTGGTCCAGGTACCAAAATTAGTGAAGCTGCCATCAAAATATTAACTATTTTAATAGATTGATTCAAATAAAAAAGGCCGGTCAAATTTTGACCGGCCTTTTTTAATATTAGAGAAAAATTAGATTGTAGCATGTTTATCAGCTTCAATAAATGCTGTGTCATAACCTCCAAATGCTTTCATATAACTTACAATTGAAGTTCCATAGGCATCTCTAAAATAACGCTCACCGTTAGATCTGAAAAATCGCTTTACAGTTCGCACACCCCCTAAATGGGCCGCTGCCAAAATCCCTGATTCTGTAATATAAATTCCATTAATCACAGCACCTTCATATTTTGCAATCTCTTTTCTAAGCAACCACTTGTTCTTTGCTAATAGTGCCAAAAAAGCTTTTTCTTGTAAATCTGGATTTTTTAAAAAGGCAGAAGTATTGTGAACGCCAATTGTACGCAAAGTCTCGGGTCCAAATTGGTACTTCCCTAAATAACCTAACGAATTGATTTTTATGTATTTACCTTGAGACTCTTTAAAAGCAATTGCCTCTTTGAAACCAATGAAAAAATTTCCTGTATAGGGAATATTCAGTTTGGCGTAGTCTTCCTGTTTGTGAGATGGAAAAAGATAATCGGATTGATTTAATCCGTCTGTAAGAAACCAAGGATTGGAATCTAAATTGAAAGGTTTAAAACCTAAGCTTAAAAAAGCGATAATCAGTAGTAAAGTGGAATAATAATGCCATTTCTTTATCATAAATTGTTTTTCTTCTGAACCCTGTCACCTTCAGAAATTTCTACATGGCAAATATACGACAAAAAATACAATGCTTAAAATCAGCTTATTAAAGTTTTGTTAAACAATTTATTAACAATTTAGCTGCTGTTAAATAACAACAACTACGGATAATAAGTAGTGGAAGGAATCAAAAATAGTTTTCACAATAAAAAAAGCGAAAATTACTTTTCGCCTTTTATTTATCTTTTTACACCTTGACTATTTATCCAATTGTAATATTTTTTTGCATTCTGTTCATGGTCCGCTTGTGTCACTGCAAAATCATGATAACCAAAACGTTCTACACTTGCACAAAAATAAATATAGTTGTGTTTTTCGGGATTCAAAACCGCTTCGATTGCTGTAATGTCCGGCATGGCGATTGGCCCCGGTGGTAATCCAGCACTATAATATGTATTGTACGGAGAGGCCACTTGTAAATCCTTATTCAAAACTCTTTTAATCACTTGCTTAAAGTCATTTGATTGCTTTTTAACAGCATAAATTACCGTTGGATCTGCTTGCAATAAAATACCCTTGTGCAAACGATTCAAGTAAACTCCAGCAATCCTCGGTCTTTCGTCTTTTTTTACTGATTCTTTATGCACAATAGAAGCTAAAATGGTTGCCTCAATTGGGGTTAAACCTTGTGCTTTTGCTTTTGCAATACGTTCTTCATTCCAATAATTTCTATATTCCTTAATCATTTTGTCGCGAAACTTAGTAGCAGTAGTATTCCAATACAATTCATACGTATTAGGAATAAACATTGTCAAAACATTTTCTTCACTAAAACCATTTTCTTTCAAAAAGGTGGAATCCTTAATTGCTTTTAATAACGAAACACTATCTGCCTCTATTTCAGAACTAATTTTACCTGCAAAATCCTCTAATCGCTCTTGATTATTGAAAGACAACTTTACTTCGTTATTGATGCGCAAAGCGTTAATTAATTCATTACTATTCATCCCCTTTTTAAATAGAAATTTTCCTGGTTTTACATTACTAGGGTATTTCTTTTTATTGGCAACAGCGTCAAATCGCTCCATATCCTCTACATAAGGAGCTACAATTTTTTTTACTGCTTCGTAATCTGAATCGGTAGGAATGTATACATAGGTCTCATTTTCTTCGAACTTAGTATTTGAAGAAAAAATTTGGTTTACTAATGTAAGTCCATAAATCATTAGAACTGAAATAAGAACAATAGTAACCGTTGTAATGGTTTTTTTGATATTCAAAATTATATTTTTTAAATGGATTTATTTATTAATTGATATAGCGCTTCATCTTTAAAGCTGCCGTTGACTAATGTCCAATCTTTCTTTACTCCTATTTTTTCGAATCCAAATTTAGTAAAAAGTGCAATACTTGCCTTGTTTTCAGTCGCGATATTTGCATACAATTGATGGAGATTCAAATTATAAAAAGCATATTTGATTAATAACTCTATAGCTTCGGAACCAATATTTTGTTTCCTGTTATCTAAAGCTTGAATTACAATTCCTATTCCGGCTCTCCTATTTTGAGGATCAAAGTCAAACAAATCAATTAAACCCAATGCAGGAAAATCTTCGTCTTGACAAATGGCTAATCGCAGTTGCTTGGCCTCGTAAATATCTTGATGCGCATTTTCTAAATATTGTTTCACTAAAAACCGACTGTAGGGTGTATGCGTATTGCTGACTTCCCAAATACTTTGGTCGTTTTCCATGGCATAAACAAACTCCAAATCGTTGGGCTCCAGTGCTCGTAGATAAATCGTTTCTCCTGTAAGGGTTATCATTAGCTTGATTTAAAGTTCAATTGTTCCTTTAAAAACAAATTCGGCAGGTCCTTTCAAAAACACATTGCTGTATTTTCCATTATTTTTATCAAAAGAAACCGCTAATTTTCCACCTTCTACATTTATATTGATGGTATTCAGATCCGTTTGACCAATTGCATTCATAGCAATTGCCACCGCGGTTGCACCTGTACCACATGCTAAAGTTTCATCTTCCACTCCCCTTTCATAGGTTCGCAAGGCAAAAGTAGTAGCATCTATTTTCTTTACAAAATTAACATTACTCCCCGGCTTTCCATACAAGGCACCATAACGAATAGCAGCTCCATTTTCTTTAACATTATAATGCTCTAGATCAGCGACTAATTGCACATGATGTGGAGAACCCGTATTTAAAAAAGAATATTCCGATGTGCTCTTAATTTCTTCAACATCAATCATTTGTAAAGAAACAACACCATCATCAGCTACCGTTGCATAATGTAAGCCATCAGTTGCAATAAAGGTAGTTTCATTTTGTATTATATTTAGTTTTTTGGCAAAAGCCACCAAACAACGACCACCATTTCCACACATTGAACTCAAATTACCATCCGAATTGTAATACACCATTCTGAAATCGGTATCGGTATCATTATCGAGTAAAATCAATCCATCAGCACCAATACCAAAACGACGGTCACATATATGCGCTACTAATTGGGTGTTTTCTTTAGGAAAAAAATTAGAACGATTATCAATCATTACAAAATCGTTTCCTGTTCCTTGGTATTTATAAAATTCTAATTGCATTTTCTTGAATTATAAAGTACAAAAGTACGAACTATTAATGAAATGTTAATCATTGTTAAAGTGCGTTAAACTGTTTTTTACAAAACAATTTCTACTTTACATTTACCTTCAATAATTTAAAAATGAAAATCAATATGAATCGCTTTTCAAATCTATTTTTAGTTTCCCTTTTGAGTGGAGCTGTAACGCTAAGTGCTTACAAATTAATATTTGAACCAAATGGTTACTTTTCTAAAAACACCAATGGACTAGTGACTGAGGCCTCCGATTTTTATGGTAAAAGAGTTGGGTTTTCTCCAGAAAATATCGATTTCACAGAATCTGCTGAAAAAACCATTCATACTGTAGTTCACGTTAAAAATGTATCCAGAAGAACAATAAGTAACCCAATAATGGAATTTTTTTATGGATACGGAGGAAGCCAACAACAAGAACAAATTGGTACTGGATCAGGAGTAATCATCTCTGAAGATGGTTATATAGTTACTAATAACCACGTTATTAAGGATGCAAACGAAATTGAAATTACCTTAAATAATAAAAAATCGTACAAAGCCAAACTCATTGGTACCGATTCTAAAATGGACATTGCTTTACTTAAAATCAATGCCGATGAAAAATTACCCTACACCGCATTCGCAAATTCTGATTCGGTAAAAATAGGCGAATGGGTTTTGGCAGTTGGAAACCCATACAACCTAACTTCCACAGTAACGGCAGGAATTGTTTCTGCCAAAGCACGAAACTTAGACACTAGTGGTATTCAGTCATTTATCCAAACAGACGCAGCAGTCAATCCTGGGAATAGCGGTGGTGCCTTAGTTAATACAAGAGGAGAATTGATTGGTATAAATACCATGATTAGTTCACCAACAGGAAGCTATACAGGGTATTCGTTTGCAGTTCCATCAAATATAGCTAGAAAAATAATCGAGGATATTATGGAATATGGGAATGTACAACGAGGAATCCTTGGAGTTGAAGGTGGCGAATTGAATTCGAAATCATCCAAAGATTTGGGCATTACTCAAACCGAAGGTTTCTATGTTAATAAAGTAACTAAACGGTCTGGGGCTGAAAAAGCCGGACTTCAAAAGGGAGATGTCATCATCAAGTTGGACAACCAATCGGTAGCTACATTTGCAGATTTATCCGGTTATATCAATACGAAGAGACCCAATGACAAAGTGGCCGTTACTATTATTAGAGAAGGCAAAACCAAAACTATTCCCGTAATTTTGAGTAAGAACGAGAATTTCATAACTGAATTCAAAGGATTGGAATTAGAAAATATTGATGCGACAGACAAAAAAAGATTCCGTTTGAATTATGGTGTAAAAATCAAATCGATAACAAATGAAAATTTAAAAGCATACGAAAGAGAACTTTTAGGCAACATCATTCTGAGCATCGATAATAGTAAGGCAGTAGATATCGAAACAGTTTCAAAATTATTAAATAATAAAGAAGAAAGTCAAAGTATCCGAATTGAAATGATCAACTCAAATGGAGAGATTTTTAGAATAATAATTTAATTGGTTTTATTGTAATTGTAAAAGCCATCTTGAAAATTCAAGATGGCTTTTGTGTTTTATATAGGTATAACCGTAGTCGACTTAACTTCAGAAATGATAAAAAAACTATTTATCAACGAAACTTCAGGCAAAACTGATAATTTTTGTTGATGAAAATGGTGGTAACTTTCCATATCTGACAAAACCACTTTAAGCAAATAATCAAAATTTCCAGAAACAAAATTACATTCTACTACTTCAGGCATATTGAGGATTGACTTGTTGAATTCTTCTGAAACATCGTGAGTTTGCTTTACTAAAGTAACTTGACAATATACCGTTAAATGAATTCCTAGTTTTTTTTTATTCACTATCGAAACATACTTTTCAATAAAACCCTCTTTTTCAAGACGCTTTACACGATCATGAACTGGAGTCAAGGATAGATTGATTTTATTCGAAATATCTTTCAGTGTCAAATGCGCATCTTCTTGTAATAAGCGAAGAATTTTTTTATCGGTTGCATCAATAGTTATCATAGTAATTGATTTATAAAGGTTGCCATTAGGTAGCTATTTTTTCTTTTTAAGTTAATTTCAGATCAACCAAAAAGGAAAAAAATTTATAATTATATAAATTAATAGAAATTATTTCTAAATTTTTAGCAATATTACATATTTTTTTTCTTTCTCCATACATTTGTTATTGGACTTTAGAATTAACTTTAAAACTACATATTATGATAATAGGTGTTCCAAAAGAAATAAAAAACAATGAAAATCGCGTTGCCTTAACTCCTGCAGGTGTAGCTGAATTTAAGCAACATGGTCACACAGTTTATATTCAAACATCAGCAGGTGAAAATAGCGGATTTAGCGATAACGCCTACGTAAATGCAGGTGCAGTTATTTTACCTTCAATTGAAGCAGTATACGAAATCGCTGAAATGATTATCAAAGTAAAAGAACCAATTGCATCAGAATATCCTTTGATTAAAAAAAATCAATTAGTTTTCACTTATTTCCATTTTGCATCATCAGAAGCTTTAACAAAAGCAATGATAGAACGTGACGCTATTTGTTTGGCTTATGAAACGGTAGAAAAAACGGATCGTAGTTTACCATTATTGGTTCCAATGTCAGAAGTTGCAGGTAGAATGTCTATTCAGGAAGGTGCTAAATATTTAGAAAAACCTATGCAAGGAAAAGGAATTCTATTAGGTGGAGTTCCTGGGGTAAACCCAGCAAAAGTAGTCGTTTTAGGTGGGGGGATTGTAGGAACACAAGCAGCTAAAATGGCGGCAGGTTTTGGGGCTAAAGTTACCATTATGGATGTCAGCTTAGCCCGTTTGCGCTATTTGTCTGATATTATGCCTGCAAATGTAACTACTTTAATATCTAATCATTATAACATCTGTGATGCCATTGCTGATGCTGATTTAGTTATCGGAGCGGTTTTAATTCCTGGTGCGAAAGCACCTCATTTAATCACAAAAGACATGCTACAATTAATGAGTCCAGGGACCGTTGTAGTTGATGTAGCTGTAGATCAAGGGGGATGTATTGAAACTTGTACACCAACTACTCATGAAAACCCAACATTTATCATTGATGGAATTGTACATTACTGTGTCGCTAATATGCCTGGAGCGGTGCCTTACACATCCACATTAGCTTTAACTAATGCAACTTTACCTTATGCAATTCAGTTAGCTAATAAGGGCTGGAAAAAAGCTTGTACTGAAAATGAAGAATTGAAAAAAGGATTGAATATTGCCAATGGTAAAATTGTATACAAGGGAGTAGCTGAAGCATGGGGATTGCCTTTTGAAGAGGTAAACCGTATTTTATAATCTAAATACACAACATAAAAAAAGCCGTCTTGAAGATTCAAGACGGCTTTTTTATTTATTTTATTTCTTTTTATTCTTTAGGTTTTGTCAAATAATAAATTGGTATTCCAGTTAACATAATTACTACTCCCCAACCACAAGTGGAGAATTTAGTAAGCAATAATGAAATACAAACTGCCGAAGCAATCACAATATATAGCATTGGTAATAATGGATAACCAAAAGCTTTGTAAGGTCTTTCAGCGTCTGGCATTTTCTTACGCAGAATAAATATTCCATAAATAGTCAATATGTAAAAAATGAGAACAATTATAATCACAAAATCCAATAAATCACCATACTTTCCTGTCAAGCATAAAAGTGATGCCCATACACATTGCACCCAAAGCGCCCATTCAGGCACACTTGCAGAATTCAAATCTGCCGCTTTTTTAATAAACAAACCATCTTTAGCCATGGTGTAATATACTCTAGCTCCTGCCATAATTAATCCGTTATTACAAGCAAAGGTTGAAATCATAATCATTACCGCAATAATAATAGTTCCCATGTCGCCAAAGGTATACTGGGAGGCCACTACTGCAACTCTATCCGATTTGGCTGTTGCAATTTCGTCAAGCGGAATTACTGCCAAGTACATCAAATTAGTTAATACATAAATGATTGTAACTATAAACGTTCCTAGAAACAAACTCAAACCTACATTTCGTTTTGGATTCTTAATTTCTCCTGCAATAAATGTTACTCCGTTCCACGCATCGCTAGAAAACAAAGAGCCGACCATAGCTGCTGAAATACCAGTTAACAAAGCTGTACCACCAATTGGGAGCCACGAGCCAGTTTCAGAATTAAATGAACGTGTATTCCAAGCATCGGACCAGTTGGCATTCCAAACTTCTGCTTTTGCAGCCAATAAAAATCCGAAAATTATCAAACCAAATAAAGACAAAATTTTAATAACCGTTAATACGGTTTGTAAAGTCTTACTATTTTTAACTCCTCGACTGTTTACATAAGTAAGAAGTACTATCGTAATAATTGATACAATTTGGGCAGCGTTCAATTGAAAAGAACCCAAGTCATAGAGAATATTTTCATCACTCAAAGCAGGAATTAAATAGGCTGCGAACTTCGAAAAACCAACACCCACCGCAGCAATAGTTCCAGTTTGTATAACCGCAAAGAAACTCCAGCCATATAAAAACGCAATTAACTTAGAATAAGCTTCTTTTAAATACACATATTGTCCACCGGCTTTAGGAAACATAGCGCTTAACTCTCCATAACTTACGGCAGCAATCATCGTAATAATTCCTGAAATTAACCAAATTAAAGTAAGCCAGCCTGCCGAACCTACTTGTCTGGCGATATCAGCACTTACAATAAATATTCCGGATCCAATCATTGATCCAACGACCAACATAGTTCCGTCTAGCAATCCTAATTCTCGCTTAAAATCTCCTGGTTGATTTTCTTCCATAATTATTGGTTTTTATTTTTTGGTTGGTTAAAGATATACTTTTTTTCAAAAAATGAGTTTTTGAAATTAAAAGAAATAAACAACATCCGATACGAAAACAAAAAACTCCTCAATTGAGGAGTTTTGATTCTGTTTCTATTGTTGTAATACCCTATTAATTTGCGTGAAATTTTTCTCGTAATATTTCTCTTTGGTGGAGGAAATAATTACTCCCCCGTGCGTGGCCGAATGAATAAATTTAATTTCTCCTTCATTAACTTCTACCACCATTCCCACATGATTGATCTGACTACCTCCTCTTGTTTTAAAGAAAATCAAATCGCCCTTTTGAGCTTGACTCACGTCTACAACAGTACCAATAGTAGCCATTTCGTGTGAAGACCTAGGAAGTTTTATATCTAAAGAACTAAAAGTCGCATACATTAATCCTGAGCAATCAAAGCCATTTTTAGTGGTGCCGCCAGAACGGTAATTTGCCCCTAAATTATCAGAAGCCATGCGAATTAATTCATCTGCAAGTTCCTCGCTGGTATTCCATTTTGCCAAACTACTCGCTATAGTTAAATTATCTTGATCTTCATCCGGCTGAGTCGTATTTGAAGATACTGCAGAAGACGACATAACTTCCTCTTGAATTGCTTTTGCACCTGAAATTTTCAGAATAGCACCAACGTATAAGTTTGAAGCGATTGAAGGATTTTGACTTTCTAAATCGGCTATCGAAATACCATATTTTTTAGCAATCCCGTATTTCGTTTCTTTGGCAACTACTTCATGAGTAATAGGGGCTGCATTTTCTTCAATAGCTTCGGTATTAATTGCAACTTTTTCTACTTTAATTACTTCTTTTACTTTTCCTTTTTGCTCAATCAATTGAGATGGCATGTCTTCAACTTTTTTCGCTACTGGAGTAGTCATTACAACTCCGCTCTTTACAGGGATAGTAATTTTTTGACCCACTTTAAGTGCTTCTTTTTCCAATGTTGGATTCGCAGTATGTAAATCGGCAACTGAAATTCCATATTGTTTTGCAATTCCAAACTTGGTTTCTGATGGCTGTACCTCATGTAGTGTTGAAGTTGTTGAGGAAACAACTGCTACAGGAGTACTTTTTTCTTGTTTGAATTTTTGAAGAACTTCTATTTTGGGTTCTACTTTCTTGATTGTTGAAACAATATTGGAATTGACTTTATTTGGAATTTTGATTTTTTGTCCAGCTTTCAATCCTGTTTCTATAAGTTCTGGATTAGCAGTATTGAGTTCCTCTAATGTAATTTCATATTGTTTTGCAATACCAAATAAGGTTTCTTTAGGCTGAACTTCGTGGGTGTTTTCAACTACAACAGCTTTTGATTCCGATTTAAGTTTTACTGTTTTTGAAGTTGTACGCGGAATTAAAATAATTGATTCTAATTTTAGTGTTCGACTACAATCTGGATTGAGTTCATAAATAGCGCTAGGTTCCACTTTATATTTCTGAGCAATCGCAGTAATTGTTTCTCCTTTTTTTACAGTATGTTTTATCAACTTCTCTTGAGAAAAAACCAGTGAAGAATTAAAAAGTGTAAAAATAAATAGTAGTATGTAGTATTTCATTAGTTCATTAATTTTCATCTCACATCAATATTGATAATTGACTATTTACTTAACCAACAGCGTATTTGAGATTATCTTAAGAATTGCAAAGGTAGGCCTTTTTGCTAACTTAATAAGTTAAAGCATTTATAAAATTATATAGCGCCCTTATAATTAGCCATTTCAGAGCAGGAATTAGTATAGATTAAATATACCATTTAAAATAAAAAAAGCCTAAGATATACTTAGGCTTTTTAATTATTCATTTCATTAATTGATTATCCAACAAGCAATTTATGAGAAGGTGCAAACTTAGTTAGGTTAATTCCTTCTACTGCTTTTTTGTATTCTTCAATAGAAGGCGTTCTACCTAAAATGGTCGACAATACAACTACTGGAGTTGATGACAATAATGACTCTCCTTTTTTCTCTGCAGTATCTTCAACTACTCGTCCTTGAAACAAACGAGTCGATGTAGCCATAACTGTGTCTCCTTTAGATGCTTTTTCTTGATTACCCATACAAAGGTTACAACCTGGACGCTCTAAATACAACATATTTTCATACTCTGTACGTGCTGCTCCTTTTGGTGCATTATCATCAAATTCAAAACCTGAATATTTTTGTAATACTTCCCAATCGCCTTCTGCTTTTAATTCGTCAACAATATTGTAGGTTGGTGGTGCAACCACTAAAGGTGCTTTAAATTCCACTTTACCTTCTTGTTTTTCAATATTTTTAAGCATTTGAGCTAATATTTTCATATCGCCTTTATGTACCATACACGAACCAATAAATCCAAGATCTACTTTTTTAGTCCCTCCATAAAATGAAAGAGGTCTAATGGTATCATGAGTATATCGTTTAGAAACATCTTTATTATTTACATCTGGATCAGCAATCATAGGCTCATTGATAATATCTAAGTCTATTTCTACCTCAGCGTAATATTTAGCGTTAGCATCAGGTCGTAAAGCTGGTTTATCTCCTGTTTTAATTTCTTCGATACGCTTATTAGCTTTATTGATAAGTCCTTGTAGTACTTGCGTAGCATTGTCCATTCCCTTATCAATCATAATTTGGATTCTACCTTTAGCAATTTCCAATGATTCAATCAAAGTGTCATCTTCAGAAATACAGATAGACGCTTTTGCTTTCATTTCGGCAGACCAATCCGTAAATGTAAAAGCTTGATCAGCTGTTAATGTTCCAATATGCACTTCGATAATACGACCTTGGAATACATTTTCACCACCAAATTTATGTAACATTTGTGCTTGTGTAGCATGAACTACATCGCGGAAGTCCATGTACTCTTTCATGGTTCCTTTAAAAGTTACTTTAACCGATTCTGGAATTGGCATTGATGCTTCACCTGTAGCTAAAGCTAATGCAACTGTACCAGAGTCAGCTCCAAAAGCTACTCCTTTAGACATTCTAGTATGAGAGTCACCACCAATAATAATAGCCCAATCATCAATAGTAATATCATTCAATACTTTATGAATTACGTCTGTCATCGCGTGGTAAACGCCTTTCGGGTCACGTGCTGTGATCAATCCGAAATCGTTCATAAATTGCATTAATTTTGGAATATTAGCTTGTGCTTTTTTATCCCAAACAGAAGCTGTATGACAACCTGATTGGTAGGCTCCGTCAACAATTGGCGAAATCACTTTGGCTGCCATAGATTCTAATTCTTGAGCAGTCATTAATCCTGTTGTATCTTGTGAACCCACAATATTAACTTCTACACGAACATCTGAACCAGCATGTAACACTTTTCCTGGTGTATTTCCAACAGCATTTCTATTGAATATTTTTTCAACTGCTGTAAGTCCTTGTCCTGGATTTGAAACCTCTTTAGAAGGCGCAAAAACCGTAGGTATTTCAATCCCTAAAACTTTACAAGCAAAGGTTTGTATTTTTTTACCAAAAACAATAGCATAAGAACCTCCTGCTTTGATAAATTCTAATTTTTGTGGCGTAAACGACCTTGAAATATCGATCAATTCTTGATCACCATTGTATAATTTTTTGGTTTTGGTGTTGATTGTCAAAACCGTTCCTGTAGCAACAGAATAGGCTTGTTCTAAAATTGGATCCCCATTTTCATCACGTACAAGTTCACCATTAGCATCCGTTTTCTTAACCCAGTTTTTCAAATCAATTCCAATACCTCCTGTAACATCAACCGTAGTTAGAAAAATCGGCGAAATTCCATTAGTCCCACCAACAATTGGGGCAATATTCACAAATGGGATATAAGGACTTGCTTGTTTACCTGTCCAAAGTGCCACGTTGTTTACACCTGACATTCTAGAAGATCCTACACCCATAGTTCCTTTTTCAGCAATCAACATTACACTTTTATCAGGATGTTGTGCCTGTAGTGCTTTAATCTCATCCTGGGCTTGGGGCGTGATCATGCATTTACCGTGCAATTCACGATCTGAACGGGAATGCGCTTGGTTTCCTGGAGAAAGTAAATCAGTTGATATATCTCCTTCACCAGCGATAAAAGTAACAACTTTAATTTCTTCTGCTATTTCAGGTAATTTTGTGAAAAATTCAGCTTTAGCATAACTTTCTAAAATAGCTGCAGCTGTTGCATTTCCATTAGTGTAAGCTTCTTTCAAACGGGCTGTATCAGCATCGTAAAGATATACTTGTGTTTCAAGAACGTCTGCCGCTTGTTGAGCAATAGCTACATCATTTCCTAAAGCCAAATCAAGTAAAACTTCAATTGAAGTTCCTCCCTTCATATGAGACAATAATTCGAATGCAAAGCTTGGAGTAATTTCAGCAACCATCTCTTTACCAAGAATAATATCTTTTAAGAAATACGCTTTTTTACCTGCTGCACTTGTTGTTCCTGGAAGTGTATTGTAGATGAAAAAATTAAGACAATCTTTTCTATTTGTGTTGTTAATGTCTTTGATTTGCGCAATGATTTCACTTAGTAAATCTGCGCTATCAATTGGTTTTGGATGCAATCCTTGACCTTTTCTTTCTTCAATTTCTTTAATGTATTCGTTATAAAGATTCATTGCATTATCAATAGCCATAATATAGAGGGTATTTATTGTTTTATATGTTTAGCAAATTTAGAAATTAAAGGCGAGATTTAAAAATAATTTAATAAAACTAGCTCAATCACGGATTATTATTATAAAATAACAAATGAAATTAGATTTAAATAACAATTATATAAATTAACCCTGCGAATACTATATAATTAATAAAATAATTACTGGATATTAAAATAAAAAAATCAGTTTTAAGAAGAATTAACTCAGCAGTTTCAGCTAACTAAACATCGCTATACGAGCCAGTTGTTACTTTTTATTTCAATTGAAACACCTTCAATATGGCTTGCATTTTTAAAGATTCAATTAGGCATAATTCCAATTATAAATCTCAGAAAGGGTCTAAATTGAAAAGAGTTAGCAAAATGAATTTGATTTCATAAAGCTAACTCTTTTTTGTTATGGTGTATAATTTATTTTTTCAACCAATTGTTGGTAAAATCACAATCTCTATACTCACCTACAATTTTAATATAGGTATCTTTTATTTTATCGTCAAACCATTTTCCAATAGCTTTGATTTGCTTCTCCTTTAAAGCTAACTCTTTAATTTTAGCATAATCCTTAGCATAATCTGCAGTATGCTCATTAATTCTATTTGTCACAGTAATTAACTTGAATTGTTTTTTACCTTCTTGTGGTTCTTCAGGATAGGCTATAGAAACTTCATTTTCCTTTAAATTAGACACTTGAGCATACAATGACGGATCCATTTTCGTCAATTCAAAACGTGTATCTTGAGTTTTAGGATTGATCAAAGTTCCACCATTGGTTCTAGTTTCTTTTTCATCAGATAAAGTACGTGCAGCTTCAGCAAAAGTAATTTCCTTATCCATAATTCTCTTGCGAATCAAATTAATTTTGTCTTTTGCTTCTTGCAAAGATTCATCTGTTACTTTAGGTGCTAATAAAATGTGACGTAATTCTACTTCTTGCCCTTTTATTTTTTCTACGTAAATAATATGATACCCAAAATCCGTTTCAAACGGAGCTGAAATTTCTCCCTCTGCCAAGCTAAATGCAACTTCTTTAAATTCCTTTACAAAAGGAGTTTTACGATTCATTTTATAAAAACCGCCACTTGCTCTTGAGCCTGGATCTTGCGAATATAAAACTGCTTTAGTGGCAAAACTTGATCCCTCTTGAATTTCTTTTTTGAAACCATTCAAACGGTCAATTACTTTTTGTTTATCCGCTTCAGAAATTTTAGGTTGAACCACAATTTGGGCAACTTCCATTTCGGCACCAAAAACAGGCAATTCGTCTTTAGGAATTCTCTTAAAGAAGTTGCGTACTTCTTCAGGGGTAATTTCAACTTCATCTACAATTTTCTTTTGCATTTCGGTTGTCAATTTGTTTTCTTTTAAAATATCAAAAAAATAGGTTCTGAATTCTTCTTCATTATTTTTTTTATAATATTCTACAATTTTGTCCATTGAACCTAATTGTTCTGTCATATAACTCAATCGTTCGTCCATCATTACTTTCACTTCAGTATCAGTTACCTTAACACTATCTTGAACTGCTTGGTGGGCATACAATTTGTCTTCCATTAGTTTACCTAACATCTGACATCTTGAAATATCTTTTATAGAACCTCCTTGACTTGAAATCTCCAAATAGGCTTTGTCAATATCCGAATCCAAAATAATGTATTCACCTATAGTAGCGATAACACCATCAATTTTCATTTTTTTAGTCGAATCCGATTTAGAAATTTCTTTAAGAGGCTGTTCTTTAATCACTTCTTGTGCTGTTACAGTCACTACAGAGAAAAGAACCAAGAGAACTGAAAGTACTTTTTTATTTACAATAGAGGTAATCGATGGTAATTGAAATGTCATTGTTTAATTTTTATTTTTTAGTACTTCTAATACTAACTACAGAAGCCAAAATGTATTATTGCCAACAAAAATAACAATTCAATTAGAGAATCCAAGTGAACTGAGTACTATTAACAAAAAATTATTAAGGGTAAGACAGAATTATTAAAGTAAAGAAAACAGCTATAAATAAGAATAACCCTAGCCCTGATGGGAGCGGCATCCTGTGGTGGCGGGATTCGCCAGCACAGATATAGTGTACAGCAGGATTAGCTTCCTAGAAAAACTTTTGGAATTAGTTATTTAGTGAAGTAAATAGTATTTTTGCAATCCATTATAGCAATTATGAGTTTTTTAGAAGAAATACAACGCAGGAGAACATTTGGAATTATTTCGCATCCCGATGCGGGAAAAACGACACTAACCGAGAAATTACTTCTTTTTGGAGGAGCGATTCAGGAAGCAGGTGCTGTAAAAAATAACAAAATCAAGAAGGGCGCTACGTCTGACTTTATGGAAATAGAGCGTCAAAGAGGGATTTCGGTTTCAACTTCGGTTTTAGCGTTCAATTACAAAGAGAAAAAAATCAACATTCTTGACACACCTGGTCATAAGGATTTTGCCGAAGATACGTTTCGAACTTTGACCGCCGTTGATAGCGTTATTGTAGTGATTGACGTTGCCAAAGGGGTGGAGGAACAAACTGAAAAATTAGTTTCAGTATGTCGAATGCGAAACATTCCGATTATTGTTTTCATCAATAAATTAGACCGAGAAGGAAAAGACGCTTTTGACTTAATGGACGAAGTAGAGCAAAAACTAGGTTTGACGGTTACACCTTTGAGTTTTCCTATTGGAATGGGTTACGATTTTCAAGGAATTTATAACTTGTGGGAACAAAATATCAATTTATTTAGCGGAGATAGCCGTAAAAATATTGAAGAAACGATTGCTTTTTCAGACGTTCAAAGCCCTGAATTAGAAAAAATTATTGGTCAAAAGCCTGCTGATAAATTGCGTGAAGAATTGGAATTGATTGACGAAGTTTATCCAAAATTTGATCGTCAAGAGTATTTGGACGGCAAATTACAACCGGTGTTTTTTGGTTCGGCTTTGAATAATTTTGGAGTTCGAGAATTGTTGGATTGCTTTGTTGCTATTGCACCTTCGCCTCGACCAAAAGATTCCGAAACGCGTTTGGTTGATCCAAAAGAAGAAAAAATGTCGGGTTTTGTTTTCAAGATTCACGCGAATATGGATCCAAAACACCGCGATCGTTTGGCGTTTATTAAAATTGTTTCGGGAACATTTGAACGGAATAAACCTTATTATCATGTTCGCCAAAAAAAGAATTTAAAATTCTCAAGCCCAAATGCCTTTTTTGCTGAGAAAAAAGAAATTGTAGATATCTCCTACCCAGGTGATATTGTTGGATTGCACGATACAGGAAATTTTAAAATTGGCGATACGTTAACCGAAGGTGAAGTTATGAGCTTTAAAGGTATCCCTAGTTTTTCGCCAGAGCATTTCCGTTATATCAACAATGCCGACCCATTAAAAGCAAAACAACTAGACAAAGGAGTTGACCAATTAATGGATGAAGGTGTAGCGCAGTTGTTTACTTTAGAAATGAATAATCGTAAAGTTATTGGTACTGTGGGAGCATTACAATATGAAGTTATTCAATACCGATTGGAACACGAATATGGCGCCAAATGTACCTACGAAAACTTCCCGGTACACAAAGCCTGTTGGGTAAAACCGGACGATGCTAAAAGTGAGGAATTCAAAGAATTCAAACGTATTAAACAAAAGTTTTTGGCACACGACAAATACGGTCAATTGGTATTTTTAGCCGATTCCGATTTTACGATTCAGATGACACAGAGTAAGTATCCAAATGTGAAATTGTTTTTTACTTCGGAGTTTGAATAACTAGAAACTGAATTCGAATTCATTTTCAACAACTTCCTCACAGTTTTGAATGTCTAAAATCAAATTATCAATTTGCTCTTTAGTTACATTGGGCATACAAATAATATGAGAAATAGTTTCTTGTGTGGCCAATTGCCATTTGGAAATGATGGAATCATGAACTTTTGGGAACACAATCGTAATCGCATTGGGGTTTCGCCAAGCTGGGATCCCAATTTCATTTAATCGCTTTTCGCAATAAGCAGCCACCTCAAGACTGTTTTGGAAACGTTGTCGCAATCCATCCACTCCCATTCTTTTTAAAGCATACCATAAAAAAAGAGGACTGTGACCATTTCTTGAACCGGTAATTGTTGTATCAAACGAACCGATATACGAAACTCCTTTAGCAATTCTATCTCGATTTGATTTTTTGGTTATGATAACTCCAGATGGTATTGGCGAACCAATAAACTTGTGACCACTAATAGCTACGCTATCAGCTCCGTCTTTAAAATCAAAAGGCACTCTTGGTTCTACAAAAGCACCATAACTTCCAGCAAGTGCTGCATCACAATGAATGTAACTATCTTGAATGGCTAAACTTTTCAAAATGGTTTTTATTCTAGTCACATCGTCTTTGGCTTCTTTCATTGTAGTACCATAATTAGCCAATACAATAGCTGGTTTGTCTCTATTAATTCGCAATGTATTTTCTAAATCGGTATAATCAATTTCTCCATTCTCTTGCGAACGAATCACTATACTTGGAATGTTTAACAAATGAATGTTCTTGCGAATACTATAATGGGTAGATTCGGAATAATACACCATGCCTTTTGGATATAACTCTCTAGCTAGATACAAGCCATACAAATTACTTTCGGACCCACCATTGGTAACATAACCCCAATAATCATTTGGATCAGCTCTAAACAACTTGGCAAAAAAACCAACTACTTCACGCTCTAGCTCGTGCGTTTTAACTTTGTTGATAGAATTTTCAAACGGATCGCCTACATTATTTATTGGGTACTTTAAAAACGGCATAATCTCCGAAAAATCAAAATCTTTTGACACAGGATAACCAATAGAATTTTCATTAGAAATATCGATTAATTGATCTAAAGCTACTATTCGTTGTTTGTCAGTATCGCTAAGAAAGGCTGAATGTAATTCCATTGTTTTTTTTTGTAAATGTAGATTTATTTTTAAAATTTTCTAAATAACACAAATAATCAATATTTATATTCTAATATTATATAATTTAGCAGAATATATACATTGAAACACTCCATACAAATTAACAAAACAATAAAAATATTTTAAAATGGATGCTATTGACAAACGAATTCTGATGGTTTTACAAAACGATGCTAAAGCCAACATCAAAATAATTGCAGAAAAATCGGGTTTATCAGTCTCACCTACCTTTGCAAGAATAAAGAAACTAGAACAATTGGGCTACATCAAAAAATATGTGGCTCTTTTAGACGAGGTGAAAATTGGAAAATCCATCCAGGTGTTTTGTCAAGTAACCTTATCGATTCATTCCAAGGAAGTGATTGATAATTTCAAAAAGCAAATTGCAAAACTACATGAAGTAATGGGTTGTTATCATGTGTCTGGCAACTATGATTTTTTATTAAAAATTGCTGTAAAAGACATGAATGAATACCAACAATTTGCGGTAGAAAAATTATCTGTAATTGCTGGAATATCCAATGTACAGAGCACCTTTGTTTTAGAAGAAATAAAAAATGAAGTAGCACATAAACTCCAATAAAAAAGGCTCCATTTCTGGAGCCTTCTACATATTAAGCTTGTCCCGCAGGACCAAAATTCAATGGAATTGGAGCTTGTTCAGTGTCTTTAATTTCGCCATGTGCAACTTCAAAACGATGAATATTTTCTCCAATGGCTTTAAACAATCTCTTGGCATGCTGAGGTGTCAAAACAATTCTTGATTTAACTTTTGCTTTAGGAATGCCTGGCATAATGCTTACAAAATCTAAAACAAATTCAGATGAAGAGTGATTGATAATAGCCAAGTTAGAATAAATCCCTTCAGCGGTTTGTTCATCCAACTCAATATTGATTTGGTCTTGTTGCTCTGTCATAATAAAAAAGATTAATAAAAATCAAAGTCTGTATTACTACAGACTTTGAAACTTTATATTTGAATTAATAAATATACTCTTCTTTGTTAGCCATCATTTCATTATAGTCATCTTTAGATCCTACAATCGTGTGATCGTATTCTCTCATACCTGTACCAGCAGGAATTCTGTGACCTACAATAACATTCTCTTTCAAGCCTTCTAAGTAATCCACTTTTCCTGCTACAGCAGCTTCGTTTAATACTTTAGTAGTCTCTTGGAAAGAGGCTGCAGAAATAAATGATTTCGTTTGAAGAGATGCTCTCGTAATACCTTGAAGTACTGGAGTAGCAGTTGCTGTAATAACATCACGAGCCACAACTAAGTTTTTATCCGTACGTTTCAACAATGAATTTTCATCACGTAATTGACGAGGCGTAATGATTTGACCTGGTTTCAATGAATCCGAATCACCTGCATCTTCTACCACTTTCATTCCGTACAACTTATCGTTTTCTAAGATGAAATCTTTAGTGTGAATCAATTGATCTTCTAAGAACAAGGTATCACCTGGATCTTGAACTCTTACTTTACGCATCATTTGACGAATCACAACCTCGAAGTGTTTGTCATTGATTTTTACCCCTTGTAAACGGTAAACCTCTTGAATTTCATTCACCAAGTACTGTTGAACAGCAGCTGGACCTTGAATTCTTAAGATATCGTCTGGAGTAATAGCACCATCAGACAAAGGAACACCCGCTCTTACGAAGTCATTTTCTTGAACCAAGATTTGACTAGATAATTTCACTAAGTATTTCTTCACTTCACCAAATTTAGATTCGATGATGATTTCGCGATTACCACGTTTGATTTTTCCAAAAGAAACAACACCGTCGATTTCTGAAACTACTGCTGGGTTTGAAGGATTACGAGCTTCTAACAACTCTGTAATTCTTGGTAAACCTCCCGTGATATCTCCTGATTTAGAAGAACGACGTGGAATTTTCACCAATACTTTACCTGCTTTAATTTTTTCACCATTGTCAACCATCAAGTGGGCACCCACTGGTAAGTTATACGAACGAATTAATTCATTGTCTTTACCGTAAACCAATAAAGTTGGAATTAATTTTTTGTTTCTTGCTTCCGAAATTACTTTTTCTTGGAAACCAGTTTGCTCATCGATTTCAACCATGAACGATTGTCCTTGCTCTAAATCTTCGTAAGCAATTTTACCAGTAAACTCAGAAACAATAACTCCATTATATGGATCCCATTTACAGATTACTTCTCCTTTTGCAACTGACTGTCCGTCTTTTACAAAAATACTAGAACCGTAAGGGATGTTATTTGTACTTAATAAAATACCTGTTTTTTCATCGATTAATTTCAATTCAGTAGAACGAGAAACAACAATATCCACAGCGTTTCCTTCGCTATCTTCTCCTTTAACTGTTTTTAAATCTTCGATTTCTAATTTTCCTGGGAAACGAGCAACAATGCTTGATTCTTCAGAAATACCTCCTGCAACCCCACCAACGTGGAATGTACGAAGTGTCAACTGTGTTCCAGGCTCTCCAATAGATTGCGCAGCTATAACACCCACTGCCTCACCTCTTTGAGTCATTTTTCCAGTAGCTAAGTTTCTACCGTAACATTTAGCACAGATTCCTTTTAATGCCTCACAAGTTAATGGAGAACGAACTTCTACTTTTTCAATTGGCGAAGCGTCGATAGCTTTTACAATTGCTTCTGTAATTTGTTGTCCAGATGCCACTAAAACTTCGTTTGTCAAAGGATTGATTACATCTTGTAATGCAACACGTCCAAGGATTCTTTCTCCTAAAGATTCTACGATTTCTTCGTTTTTCTTTAAAGCTGAAACTTCCACACCTCTTAATGTACCACAATCTTCGATATTTACAATAACGTCTTGAGAAACGTCATGTAATCTTCTAGTCAAGTATCCTGCATCCGCAGTTTTAAGAGCCGTATCCGCAAGTCCTTTACGAGCACCGTGAGTAGAGATAAAGTACTCAAGGATCGAAAGACCTTCTTTAAAGTTAGATAAAATCGGATTTTCAATAATTTCACCACCACCAGCAGTCGATTTTTTAGGCTTAGCCATCAAACCACGCATACCAGTTAACTGACGAATTTGTTCTTTAGATCCCCTTGCTCCAGAATCAAGCATCATGTACACTGAGTTGAAACCTTGTTGGTCTTCTCTAATGTTTTTCATTGCTGCTTCTGTCAACTGAGCATTGGTTGAAGTCCACACATCAATAACTTGGTTGTAACGTTCGTTATTAGTGATAAGACCCATGTTATAGTTAGCAGAAATACCTTCAACTTGCTCTCTAGCATCTGCAATTAATTTAGTTTTTTGCTCTGGAATTCTAATATCACCTAATGAGAATGACAATCCACCTTTGAAGGCAAATTTATAACCCATATCTTTCATATTATCTAAGAAAGCAGCTGTAGTAGGTACATCAGTAACACTTAAAATGTGACCGATAATATCTCTTAAGTTTTTCTTAGTTAATACATCATTGATATATCCAGCAGCTTCAGGAACTACTTCATTAAACAAGACACGACCTGCAGTAGTTTGGATTATTTTGTAAACCAACTCTCCATTTTCGTTAAAATCTTTTGCTCTAATTTTCACACGAGCATTCAATTCTAATTGTCCTTCGTTTAATGCAATATTTACCTCTTCAGCAGAATAGAAAGTCAAATCTTGACCTAAAATTTTATGCTCAGGAGTTGACAAACGCTCTTTGGTCATGTAGTACAGACCCAAAACCATGTCCTGAGAAGGTACCGTGATAGGCGCTCCATTGGCAGGGTTCAAAATATTGTGAGAAGCCAACATTAATAATTGTGCTTCCAAAATTGCTTCTGGGCCTAATGGCAAGTGAACTGCCATCTGGTCACCATCAAAATCCGCGTTGAACGCCGTACACACTAAAGGGTGCAATTGGATCGCTTTTCCTTCAATTAATTTGGGCTGAAACGCTTGGATACCTAGACGGTGCAAAGTAGGAGCACGATTCAGTAATACTGGGTGTCCTTTAATTACATTTTCAAGGATGTCCCAAACTACAGGCTCTTTTTTGTCAATTATTTTTTTAGCTGATTTAACCGTTTTTACAATACCTCTTTCAATCAATTTACGGATTACAAAAGGTTTGTATAATTCAGATGCCATATCTTTTGGGATACCACATTCGAATAATTTCAATTCAGGTCCAACAACAATTACCGAACGAGCAGAATAATCCACACGTTTTCCAAGTAAGTTTTGACGGAAACGTCCTTGCTTACCTTTCAATGAATCCGATAATGATTTTAATGGTCTGTTTGATTCTGTTTTCACTGCAGACGCTTTACGAGTGTTATCGAAAAGTGAATCTACAGATTCTTGCAACATACGTTTTTCGTTTCTCAAGATTACTTCAGGAGCTTTAATCTCCATTAATCTTTTCAAACGGTTGTTACGAATAATTACACGACGGTATAAATCATTCAAATCAGAAGTAGCAAAACGACCTCCATCTAGTGGCACAAGCGGACGTAATTCTGGTGGAATAACTGGAACTACTTTCATAATCATCCACTCAGGACGATTTTCACGGTTCAAGTTAGACTCACGGAAAGATTCCACAACTTGTAATCTTTTTAATGCTTCTGTTTTACGTTGTTTAGACGTTTCATTATTAGCACTGTGACGTAAACTGTATGATAACTCGTCTAAGTCGATACGTGCTAATAAATCCATAATACACTCTGCTCCCATTTTGGCAACAAATTTATTTGGATCAAAATCGTCTAAATATTGATTGTCAGCTGGAAGTGTATCTAAAATATTCAAATACTCTTCTTCTGTCAAGAAATCTAATCTTTGTAATGGCTCACCTTCAGCATTCTGAGCAATACCCGGCTGGATTACTACGTATCTTTCGTAGTAAATAATCATATCTAATTTCTTAGATGGCAATCCAAGGATATAACCAATTTTGTTTGGAAGCGAACGGAAATACCAGATATGAGCAATTGGCACAACAAGGTTGATGTGTCCAACTCTATCTCTACGTACTTTTTTCTCAGTAACTTCTACACCACAACGGTCACAAATAATTCCTTTGTAACGGATTCTTTTGTATTTTCCACAAGCACATTCGAAATCCTTTACAGGTCCAAAAATTCTTTCGCAGAAAAGTCCGTCACGCTCTGGTTTGTGCGTTCTGTAGTTGATGGTTTCAGGCTTTAATACTTCACCTCTTGATTCTTTTAAGATAGATTCAGGAGAAGCAAGTCCGATCGAAATTTTATTGAACCTTTTAACTGGGTTCTTATCTTTATTATTTCTATTATTCATCATAGTTTTTACTATTGATTTATTTGCAATTAAAAAATTGATTTAGATTTATGACTTGTTCCGAATAATAATTACAATATTCAAAACAAACCATTCAGCTAATACCTCGAATTACTTCTCTAAACTTCAAACTCTATTTGAAGTGCTAGTTATAAAAACCAAAAGGTTTCAATAAAAAATCGGAACGGTTTACGGGTATAAATCTTTAAAAACTTATTATAAATAAGTATTCAGTTCCAACAAAATTGGAACTGAATACAGCATTCTTTTTTATTCTTCCAATCTGATATCTAAACCAAGACCTTTCAATTCATGCATTAATACATTGAATGATTCTGGCAATCCTGGTTCTGGCATAGACTCACCTTTAACGATTGCCTCGTAAGATTTAGCTCTACCAATTACATCATCAGATTTAACAGTCAAGATTTCTCTTAATGTACTAGATGCACCATAGGCTTCAAGAGCCCAAACCTCCATCTCTCCAAAACGCTGACCTCCAAATTGAGCTTTACCACCCAATGGTTGTTGTGTAATCAACGAGTATGGTCCGATAGAACGTGCGTGCATTTTATCATCTACCATGTGTCCTAATTTCAACATATAGATAACACCCACAGTTGCAGCTTGGTGGAAACGTTCTCCAGTACCTCCATCATAAAGATGTGTATGTCCAAAACGTGGTACACCTGCTTCATCTGTCAAGGCATTGATTTCGTCTAAAGAAGCACCATCAAAAATTGGTGTAGCAAATTTTCTACCCAAGTTCATTCCAGCCCATCCTAAAACAGTTTCATAGATCTGACCAATGTTCATACGAGATGGTACCCCAAGTGGATTCAATACGATATCTACCGGTGTTCCGTCTTCCAAGAAAGGCATATCTTCATGACGTACGATACGAGCAACAATACCTTTGTTACCGTGACGACCCGCCATTTTATCCCCTACTTTCAACTTACGTTTTTTAGCGATATATACTTTCGCTAATTTCAAGATTCCAGCTGGCAATTCATCTCCAACAGTAATCGTGAATTTTTCTCTACGTAATGCTCCTTGTAGGTCGTTCAATTTAATTTTATAGTTATGAATTAAATCATTCACCATTTTATTAGTAGCCTCATCAGCTACCCATTGACCTTTACTTAAGTGAGCAAAATCTTCAACAGCATACAACATTTTTTGAGTGTATTTTTTACCTTTTGGCAATACTTCTTCACCCAAATCGTTCATAACACCTTGCGATGTTTTACCGTTTACGATTACGAACAATTTCTCTACTAATTTGTCTTTTAATTCTACAAATTTAGTTTCGAATTCCAATTCAAGTGCTGTTAAAGCATCTTTATCTTGTGTTCTCTTACGTTTATCTTTTACCGCTCTTGCGAATAATTTTTTATCTAAAACCACACCGTGTAAAGATGGAGATGCTTTTAATGACGCATCTTTCACATCACCTGCTTTATCCCCGAAGATCGCACGAAGCAATTTCTCTTCTGGAGTAGGATCTGATTCTCCTTTTGGTGTAATTTTTCCGATCAAAATGTCACCAGGTTTTACCTCGGCTCCAATTCTAATCATACCGTTTTCGTCCAAGTCTTTAGTAGCTTCTTCAGAAACGTTAGGAATATCATTCGTTAACTCTTCGTTACCTAATTTAGTGTCTCTTACTTCTAATGAATAATCATCCACGTGAATAGAGGTAAAGATATCGTCACGAACTACTTTCTCAGAAATTACAATCGCATCCTCAAAGTTGTACCCTTTCCAAGGCATGAAGGCTACTTTTAGGTTTCTACCCAAAGCCAACTCTCCATTTTGAGTAGCATATCCTTCAGATAAAACTTGACCTGGAACTACTCTATCCCCTTTTCTTACGATAGGTTTCAAGTTGATACTTGTTCCTTGGTTGGTTTTTCTAAATTTAATTAAGTTGTATGTTTTCTCATCCGTATCAAAACTTACCATTCTTTCTTCTTCAGAACGATCGTATTTAATAGTAATGATATTCGCATCAACGTATTCAATTGTTCCGTGTCCTTCAGCATTAATTAATACTCTAGAATCCGAAGCCACTTGACGCTCTAAACCAGTTCCTACAATTGGAGCTTCTGGGCGAATCAATGGTACTGCTTGACGCATCATGTTGGATCCCATCAACGCACGGTTCGCATCATCATGTTCCAAGAATGGAATCAATGAAGCTGAAATCGATGCAATTTGGTTAGGAGCAACGTCAGTATAATGAACATTAGTTGGTTCAATTACAGGGAAATCACCTTCTTGACGTGCAATTACGTTATCGGCAGTAATTTTTCCTGAATTATCCATTTGAATGTTAGCTTGCGCAATCATCATTCCTTCTTCTTCTTCAGCGCTCAAGTAAACAGGAGTTGACTCTAAATCAACTACACCATTAGTTACTTTACGGTACGGAGTTTCAATGAATCCCATACCATTCACTTTAGCATACACCCCAAGAGATGAAATCAAACCAATGTTTGGTCCCTCAGGAGTTTCAATTGGACATAAACGTCCGTAGTGAGTATAGTGAACGTCACGCACCTCAAAACCAGCTCTTTCTCTTGAAAGTCCACCTGGTCCTAGGGCAGATAATCTTCTTTTGTGTGTAATCTCAGCTAATGGATTCGTTTGATCCATAAATTGAGACAATTGGTTTGTACCAAAGAAAGAGTTGATTACTGATGATAATGTTTTAGCATTAATCAAATCAATAGGTGTAAACACCTCGTTATCTCTAACGTTCATTCGCTCTCTAATAGTTCTAGCCATACGAGCTAAACCAACACCGAATTGTTGAGACAATTGTTCACCAACTGTTCTAACACGACGGTTTGATAAGTGATCAATATCATCAATCTCTGCTTTAGAGTTGATCAATTCGATCAAATATTTAACAATGGTAATGATATCTTCTTTGGTAAGCACTTGCTTTTCCATTGGAATATCCAAACCAAGTTTTTTGTTCATTCTATAACGACCTACTTCACCTAAGTTGTAACGTTGGTCAGAGAAGAACAATTTATCGATAATGCCTCGAGCAGTTTCTTCATCAGGCGGTTCTGCGTTACGCAATTGTCTGTAGATATGCTCAACAGCTTCTTTTTCAGAGTTTGTTGGATCTTTTTGTAACGTATTGTGAATAATAGCATAATCACCTTGATTAGCATCTTCTTTATGTAACAAAATAGATTTAACATTCGATTCGATGATTTCTTCTACATTATCTTTGTCGATAATAGTATCTCTATCAAGGATGATCTCGTTACGTTCGATAGAAACCACTTCACCAGTATCTTCATCAACGAAGTCTTCGTGCCATGTATTCAATACACGAGCGGCTAATTTTCTACCAATATATTTTTTAAGCCCTGTTTTAGAAACTTTAATTTCTTCAGCAAGGTCAAAAATTTCAAGGATATCTTTATCTCTTTCAAAACCAATTGCTCTAAAAAGAGTCGTAACTGGTAATTTTTTCTTTCTATCGATATACGCATACATAACGCTATTGATATCGGTAGAAAATTCTATCCAAGAACCTTTAAAAGGAATTACTCTGGCAGAATATAATTTAGTTCCATTGGCATGGA
>JAGOAF010000034.1 GCA_017984035.1 Flavobacterium sp. | reverse complement strand
TGCATTCGGTGGAGGAATCATTACTTTGGTTTCAAAACAATTCCCATCCCGATTTGATTTTTTTGGATATCCAATTGTCCGATGGTTTGTCGTTTGAAATTTTCGAAAAAATCGATATCAAAAGTGCTGTGATTTTCACTACCGCTTATGACGAATATGCGTTGCGTGCTTTCAAATTGAATAGCATCGATTATTTGCTAAAACCCATCGATGAAGAGGAATTGGCCACAGCAATTTCAAAATTTGCGAACCAATTCCAAGTGAATAGTGTTTCAAATTTAGATTTTGAAGCCATAAAAAGAATGCTGGTCAATCCCATTTCCAAAGAATACAGAAAACGATTTTCAGTTAAAATTGGGCAACAAATTAAAGTAATAGATATAGCTGAAATAGAATGTTTGTATAGCGAAAATAAAGGCACTTACATTCACACATCAGACAATCGGGATTATTTGATTGACAGTAGTTTGGAAGTAGTAGAAGCAGAGTTGAATCCAAACGATTTTTTTCGAATCAGTAGAAAGTATATTATCCCGTTACAATCCGTAAAAGAGATACAGATGTATTCTAATTCGAGGTTGAAAATCAGCTTACCAACCTTTAAAGCGGATGAGGTTATTGTCGCTCGAGAACGTGTTTCGGACTTTAAAGAATGGTTGGGTTAATTAATTGAAATAGGTTTTTCGAATACCAATCAAAATAAAAATCAAAGCCGAATAGGCTATAAAAAACGGAACAATCCACTCAATTTGTCCCAAAGGCAAAAGCACTGCAATAATTAGCAACTGAAATCCCAAACCATATAGGGACACTAGCGTCATGAACCAGTTGGGTAAAGTTTTTACACGGTATGCATCACTATCCATTGCGTGAATGATTTTATCAAAACCTCCGTAAACCACCGTATAAATTTTAAATAAGATATCTACTGATTTTTGACTTTCTCCAGGTAATGCTTTTGGTGTTTTGTATTCGAAAACTTTACTAGTGGTATCACCTCCAACCGATTTGTTTCTCAATATGACATAGTAGTAGTTGTATAAAGTGCCTTGCAATTGGATACAAAAAAATGCAATTAAAGTAAGCCATAAAGGGGTTTGAGATATATAACAAATCGTCATTAAGAATAGAAAATTCAAAATAATATCAAATACACTGTCTAGATACCGTCCCGAATAGGAAGGCGTATTTTTTAAACGAGCTAGCTCGCCATCTGCAGCATCTATTCCGGATTTGAGTACAATAAAAAAACCAGCCCAATAGTAATGGTTGTTACCAATACAATACATGGCCAATAGTCCTGCTATTCCAAATAATAGCGTGACATGAATAGGAGTAAAGCGCGTGTTTTTTAGGCTATTGGCAAGTAGTTTTCCAAAGGGTCTACCATAATCAGATAAATCTAAAAATTTATCTTGAGCTGCTAGTTTTGACATTGATTATGGTTAAGACGATATTGTGACACTATAGTCGGTTGTTTATTGTGTTATTTTTTTAGTGTTTTCCAATACTAAATAAAATTGCAAACCAAAAATAAGGGTTGCCATTACAATATGAATAGTTTGTGTTCCAAAGGGAAAATTGAAATAATACATCGCGATACCAGATAGCACTTCCAAAGAAAGCAATGCCATTACCCAATTTATTTTACTAAATGCAAGATTCAATTTTCTGTTTCGCCAAAACAAAAAGGCATTGGCACAAACAATCAAAATGGAAAAGCTACGGTGGGTATAAAAACCTCCTTTTGGGTTTTGTAACCAAACTTCTTTGGGCAAACCTGCTTCTATAATTGTATCTACTGATTCTCGAACTTGAGTACCAAAAATAATTTGCACAATGGTCAAACCCATGGCTGCAAACAAAACCCATTTGAATTCATTATCAAGTATCGTGGCTTTTTTCTTTTCTTGTACAGCATAAATCACATACAATTGTACCGCAACAATAAGTAAAGCTGCCAGCATATGGGTTGTGATTTTATACGGATTTAAAACGGAATCCACGACGGTCTTTCCTAACCAAGCTTGGAATCCCATTAAGAAACAAATCAATAAATTAAAGAATACTAATTGTTTCTTTTCTTTCCAAAAACTGAAAGAGAAAACCAAAGCAATTAGACAAGCAATACCTGCCAAAGCTCCAACTAAACGGTTCAGGTATTCTACCCAAGTATGCAATGGATTGAAAATGGCATAATCGTGTTTGGTGTATTTTTCCCAGTGTGAACTCTCAAAATTCGTGGGAGCTACAAAATGATCTTTGGCTACTAAAAGTGTTTCGTCTTTAATAATCACTTGTCCTTTGGAATATTCTTTTCCAGTGGTATACAATAATTCTTTTTCTTCGGTTGGAGGAATATAGTATCCAAAGCATTTTGGCCAATCAGGACAACCCATTCCAGATCCAGTCATTCGGACTAATGCGCCTGCAATAATCACTAAATACACCAAAACTAAGGCTGCTTTTGCCGAAGGAAGAAATCGTTTTTTCATGATTAATTTACTTTTTGTAAGCCTAGTTTTTTGGCTCTTTTTAATATAAAGTCGTAAGCGGCTTGGTAGTCATTTGGAATTTTACCTTCCAAAATAGCTTCTTTTACGGCTTCTTTTAACACACCAATTTCTCGAGACGGTTTCAAATCAAAAATCACCATAATTTCTTCACCAGAAATGGGTGGTTGAAAATTACGAACATGATCTCGCGCTTCTACTTCAATAATTTTTTTTCTAACAATGTCAAAGTTGTTATGGTATTTTTTGAATTTAGCAGGGTTTTTAGTGGTAATATCAGCTTCGCAAAGCGTCATTAAATTATCGACATCTTCACCTGCATCAAAAACTAATCTTCGCACCGCTGAATCGGTTACTAAATCTTCTGCTAACACAATGGGTCTAGAACTCATCATGACCATTTTTTGAACAAATTTCATTTTTTGGTTCAATGGCATGTGTAATCTTTCAAAGATTTTCTTGACCATTTTTCCACCTAAAAATTCATGCCCGTGAAACGTCCAACCTTGTTTTTTGTTGAAACGTTTGGTTGGCGCTTTGCCAATATCATGTAATAATGCCGACCAGCGTAACCATACATCATCCGTGTTAGGACAAATATTATCGACTACTTCTAAGGTATGGTAAAAGTTATTTTTATGCGTATGACCTTCAATTTCTTCTACTTGATTTAATGCCGTCAATTCAGGTAAAATAATATCTAATAGTCCCGTTTTGTATAATAATAAAAAACCTGTAGAAGGTTTTTCCGTAGCAAGAATTTTGTTTAATTCATCTACAATTCGTTCGCCAGAAATAATGGTAATACGCTCTGCATTTTTAGTAATTGAAGCCAATGAATTTTCTTCGATTTCAAAACCCAATTGGGTAGCGAAACGAATCGCGCGCATCATTCTCAGTGGATCATCTGAATAAGTGATATCTGGATCCAGAGGCGTTTTGATAGTTTTGTTTCCCAAGTCTATAACGCCATTAAACGGATCTATTAAATCGCCAAAATTATTTTGATTAAGTGACAATGCTAAAGCATTTATCGTAAAATCACGACGGTTTTGATCGTCTTCTAGCGTACCATTTTCAACTACTGGATTTCGACTTTCAAAATGATAAGATTCTTTTCGTGCACCTACAAATTCAATTTCGGTATCTTCAAAACGGAGCATGGCTGTTCCATAATTTTTAAAAACCTGAACTTTTGGTTTTTTTGGAAGTAATTCTGATACTTTTAAAGCGAGTTCGATGCCACTCCCCACAGCAACAATGTCAATGTCTTTTTTACATTTTCTTTTCAGAAGTAAATCCCTAACAAATCCACCAATAACGTAACTCTCTACACCGATTTCAATGGAGGCTTTAGATATGACTGCAAAAATGGTAGAATGTAAATCTGATTTATAGTTCATGAATTCATCTGAAATTCAGAAAATTAATTATTTTCTAATAATTTTTACCTGAGCATCATTTGTCAATTTTATAATTGTTGATGGCTTACTGGCAATTTTTTCGTGATGCAAATTTACAACATAGTCCACACCTTTTATAATTTCGGGACTAATTTCTTTAAATGATTTAGGAGTGGGTTGTCCAGATATATTAGCGGAGGTAGAAACCAAAGGTTTTTTCATTCGTTCCATTAATTTGAAACAAAAAGGTTCTTTTACCAATCGAATGGCTAAAGTACTGTCTGTAGCAATTAAATTAGCAGCAACATTTCTTGGATTGTCCAATACTAAAGTGGTTGGATTTTCAGATAAATCTAAAATTTGCCAAGCTACTTCCGGAATTTCTTTGAACACATTGTACATCATTTTTTCCCCATTCATTAAGCAAATCATGCTTTGTGTTTCCGCTCTTTTTTTAAGTTGGTAAATTTTTGCTACCGCTTCTGGATTTGTGGCGTCACATCCAATACCCCAAACTGTATCAGTAGGATAAAGAATGATTCCACCATTTTTGATTATTTCAAAAGCGTTAAGAACTTCAGTATTAATTTTTTCCATTGTAAATTATAAATATCAAATTAAAAAAGAATTATAAATGATATTGCACTGACAACTGTAGTTGATAATTGTTTTTATTATTTGGGATTTGCCACTGATAATTTCTATTTATACTTGTTCCAATTTTTCCATTAACAGTAAATTTTCCGAAATTTTTATATCCATAGGCATTGAATTGTAATTCGACCCATTTTCTATTGTATTCTCCAATACTGTAATCGGTATATACATCATAGGCAAAATCAAGGTTGTGTGAAAATCTTTCACACTGAATGCCCCATACTTCATTTTTTTTCCACAAACTAAAATCTAAGGTTTGTGAATTGCTACCAGGTCCTATACCAGCACCAATTACTTGACTCATCTGGGTATATCCATGTCGTACATACCCGTGCATATACCATGCACCAGCTGGTCTGGCTATTCGATCAGCACTTTGTTGTAATTGCGTGTGTTCAAAATTAAATTTATAATAGTGTTTAGACGCATCATTGTTTTTGAAAATTTTGGCTAAACCAAATGTTAAAGCTCTTGCATGGGATGGATCCTGGAATAAATCCCATAAATCTTGTTTATGATCATTCCAGCCGTTCTCAAAGTAAATTTCTGACTTGGATTCTTGAAATACCCATCTTAAAAATAAAGAAACGATTTGGTCTCTTTGTTTAGCATCTTCATTAGTCAGATTTTTCTTTTGGAAAGGAGTGATCACAGGAAAATAATCAGTAAAAGTATTTCCTAATTCATTATTATATATTTGGAATATTCGGTTCATTCCCAGGTACAAACCAGGTATCCATTTGGGTTGGTAATTAATTGTTAAACCCGATAAATAGCGCCACTCTTTCGATTTTACTGCTTGGTAATTGGTTCCATTTACTATGTAATTTTCAATTGGAACATCCAAGCCAGATTCGACTAATTTCCCAGAAATAAGTTGCCATTCAAATGAACCTATTGGGGTTTTTACGGGTTTAATAGAATTGAAAGTAAAGTGTACAAAACCGGGTGCATTATTACTCATAATAAGGGAATTGTACTTGCCAGGTCCCCACCAAAGATTTTCATTGGAAATACCAAAGTTTACTTTTCCAATCGAATAGTTTAGGGCAGACTGTCCCCAGAATATTTTTTTATACGCAGTAATACCCAATCGCTCGGGAATGTCATAGTTGTTTAAATAATTTAGATATCCTAATCTAACCCGACTTACTACATAGGTTGGAAATAGCTCAAAGGCTAGGTTTTCAGCATACACATATTCAGGGTTAAATCGAAAATTAAATCGGTTGTATTGTACCGTAAATCCAGCATTTAATTTCATTTGATAACCTTTTGCAGGAATCATAGCTCCATCATTTCTACCAAAAGGAGCCAGAGTGTTAAATTGTTGATTTAAAGTAATTGGCAATAAACTAAATTCTAATTTATTGCTCATGATAGAATCTTGTTTACTAACTAGAGGTCGAATAGTAAACGAGTTTTCTGAATTATTTTTATCAATTAATTGTTCGTTACGCAATCGTTCATCCTTAAAATCTAATGATCCTAAAGGAATTGATTGGGCTTTTAGATTTTTTGAAAATAAAAATAACGATAGCAGTAATACAATCTTTTTCATAGTTTATTTATAATACTTTTTTCTTTCTAAAAATAATTTTTGAGACTTTACGAAGCTTGTAACGATACCAACTATTTTCTCGTAATTTTTTTTCAGCTTTTTTATGAAGCGCTAGGTTTTCTTCAGCGATTGCACTTAAATCAATCGGTGATTTTTTGTTATTGTATAAAATCGCAAGTGTATTGAACTTTTTGTAACAATTATAATAGATCCGACTAATTCTTCTACATTGCGTAAAACTATTTGGGAAGTATTTATGGGTAATTTGTAACGTATAGATCAAGTGCGGATGCGGAACAATTACATCGTCAAGTTTTTGTCTATTAACTCCAATTTGTTGGCTAGAATGGATTCTATACGAAATTAGATGTTCATTGATATAATCCAAACTGTTTCTTGAAGCCAAGATTAAAGCTATCCATTCGTCATGGTAAAACTTTTTTTTGGTTAGATCAGGAAATGGTAAAATAAGATCTACAATGGTTTTTTTGATGCATAATGTTGCTCCAGTGACCATATTGGCGTGATGTTTTAGTAAGCAAAATAAATCAACAGGTTTGTCTAAATTCTTTTCAAAAAAATAGAAGGAATCCCACATATCTGTATTTGGAATAGTTTCATTGAAATCGTTAATCAATTTTCCATTAGTAAAAATTCCTTCTAAAGATTCGTTTTGTTCAAATTTTGCAATTATTTTTTCCACTTTGTGAAAGTCCCATACATCATCTTGATCTGCTAAAAAAATATAATCTCCAGTACATTTTGCTATTGCATTCTCAAAATTTTTAGTGCTCTTTAAATTTTTCTCGTTTCTAAAAAGTTGGATTAAGCCAGGGTATTTTTCAATGTACTCAGCAATGATTTGGACAGTAGTGTCAGTTGAACAGTCATCAAAAATTATAATTTCATCTACTTTGCGTGATTGTTCAATGATACTATTTAATTGATCGTTTATGAATTTGGAACCATTATAGGTACACATTGCTACTGATAACTTCATTGTTTACTGTTTAAATTAAGAAAAGGCTACAGCTCTTTAGATCCATTTAATGGACTTGTTAATTAAAGATTTTTTAAAAATAGTTAAAATAGTAGTAATTTCAATAGTGCTATTTGATTCTTGTTGCATTTTTTTTATTCGAAGTACGGAATCGTGCACTTTCTTTTTATGTTTTATAAAATCATATAAACTATACATTATCCAATATTCACCTTTGATCAGATGCCATAAAAGGGTAGTAGTGAACAATTGAGAATACCATAAAATTTTTCGGAAACCCTTTAAATGAATAGCGTGTAAAATAAAACTATTTCTGTAATATGTTTTTTTTACAAGGTTGGATTTGTTTACTTTATTTGTAGTTGCGCTTACTTTGTGAAAGCAAATGGATTGATGTTCGTAATACAATTTCCATCCCATTTTCCATGCACGTAATCCTAAATCAAAATCTTCAAAATAAAAAGGAGAGTAGATTTCATCAAAACCGTTTAATAACTTTAATTTTTGAGTTGAAACTAATGCATTAGCGCCGGAAAGGTAAGTGGTATATACCGTCTCCGAAGGAGTAGTGGAATGATAAAATTTTGTAGCTTTTAACTTGACACCTTTAAATCTAGGAAATCTTGCATAATCTTCAGTTTTTAAACTTTGAAAATTTTGTATTTGTCCCATTACACCAAAGGTGTCCGAATTATCAAAGTACTGTAATTGATTTTCAAAATAATTAACGGAAAGTTGCACATCTGAGTTGATTAAAAAAACCAAATCTTTTGTAGCAGTTTCAATTCCCCTATTACATGAATATGAAAAACCTCTGTTAGTTTTATTTTCAATAACAATGATAAATGGAAATTGTTCTTTTAAAAAATGAACTGATTGATCGGTAGATCGATCATCAACCACTATAAATTCATAATCAATTGCTGAAAAGTGAAGTGCTTCAATAATGGAAGGGATGAATTCCCTTAATAATTGTTCCCCATTGAAATTAGGTAAAATTACAGAGATTGATTTTTTAGAAGTTGTCACTACAACAAAGATTTATATGCGTTGTAAATATTAGATGCAATCGATTCGTCATTAAATTTTTGTACAAAATCATATCCTTTTTCAGCCATTTCTGTTCTTAAATTATTATCATTTAATACTAATTGAATTGCTTGCTGAATTTCATCGATATTGGCTGGATTTATATAATGGGTACTTGGACCACCCGATTCATGAAACACACCTCCTTTTGATGTAATTACAGGGGTTTTTGAATATAAAGATTCAATTATTGGAATTCCAAATCCTTCATATAAAGAAGGGTAGATAAATAAAGTTGCTAACTGATAGATAATGGCTAATTCTTCGACTTTGACATTATTTAAAAATAGTACTTTATGTGCTATTTTATTTTGAATGCAATATTTTTCTACTGAATTTTTATAGGAGGTATAATTACCAATGATTACAAGAAATGTATCGATATTTGTTATCGCCTTTACGGCAGATAAAACATTTTTTCTTTGCTCTACAGTACCAACATTTAAAATAAAATTCGGGGGCAGATTGTATTTATCAATAACTGCTTTTTTACGTTCTAAAGAGTATTCTTTTTTGAATGCAGGATTACAACCTTGATAAATTACCTTTATTTTACGAGAAGGCACATTAAAATATTTAATTAGATCGGATTTTGTTTGTTCGCTAATTGCTATTACTAAATCAGATTCTTTTGTAGACTTTCTAAATTTATAAAAATAAATTACCCTATCCAAAAAGGAATAAAATTGGGGTAATTTCATAAAAATCAAATCGTGTACAGTTACGATACTTTTAATATTCGTTTTTTTTAAGCCGCTAGGTATCTCCCCAGATAATCCGTGAAATAATTTGATATCATCTGAAACTAAATCTTTCACAACTCCTTTTTGTCTCCAAATATTGTAGAATTTAGAATAAAAATTTGAAGTTGGTTTTTTTTCTATTACACCCTTATTATTAGGGTGGAAAAGATTTTTGTTTGTAGGAATTGGATTGTAAAGTAAATACTTATTTTCAGGAAAGTAATGACTAAGAATTCTCACCAAATCACGGCTATAATTGCCTAGACCAGTTCTATTGTGAAAAATTCTTTTTGCCTCAAAACCTATATTCATATCAAAATTACTAGATTGGGATTTGTATTATATTTTGGGTAGTATTAGTAGTGTTTATTAATTTGCTATTAAATATTCAAAAGTAAGTTTTTTCTTCATATTTACATACTATTTTTGTAAGTATTTTACTGACCTAGGACTAGTCCATGTTTTATTTTGCATTGCATTTTTATAATAATGAATTAAATTCTTAAAAATAAAAACATTCACTTTCATTTTTGGAATGAAAAAGAATAGCATCCCAAAAAGAGCTAAAATAAATTTTTCGAACAGTAGTGTGATTACAAGAATACATTGAATAAAATGTTTATTAAAGCCTAATTTATGTTCGCTAAAATAAACATGTTTTGAAATAAGTACTTCTGTTTTTGTTAGTGCCTTGGTTGTTATATTGATTCGAGTAGATGCGCCATGTTTGTGAAATATGTTTGCGGTTCTAATAATGCAAACTTTACCATTATGGGATCGTATTTTTTTACAGATATCAACGTCCTCAAAATACAGCCAGTATTTTTCAGACCATCCATTGACAGTCAGAAACCAATCTTTGCTCATGAATATTGCTGCTCCTGTTACCCAGTCAGGGAAAACAATATCTTTATGAAAATTAAACTTTTTTCGAAGAGTCAAATAATTTACTATTCTAAAGAATACTCTTGATAATCCAGATAGGGTAAATAATGCCGGGAAAAATCGTACTTCGGTATATCTTGAATTGGATTCATCGGTTTGTAGACAACTTACAATTCCAAAATCCGGATTCTCAATAGCAGTCTTCCAAAGTTTAAAAACTGCATCTTCGTTTATGATTGTGTCTGGATTTAAAAAGAAAAAATATTGACCTTTAGCTGCTGATGCACCTAGATTACAACCATTGGCAAAACCATTATTGCCACTGTTTTCTATAAATTTTATTGTAGGAAACAATTGTTTGAATTCAGTAATTTTACCATCATTCGATTGGTTGTCTACCACAATTGTCTCTAGTGTAAATCGATCATTATCCAATGTAATAATTGACTGGAGGCAATTATTTAATTCGCTCCAACCTTTATAATTTACGATAATAATCGAAATATCAATCATGTGCTTCTAATTTAAACGGCTACGTCGTATTCTCTTAAAGCGTTATTTAATGAGGTTTTTAAATCGGTAGATGGTTTACGAGTTCCAATAATTAAAGCGCAAGGCACTTGGTATTCTCCAGCCGCGAATTTTTTGGTATAGCTTCCAGGAATCACAACTGAACGAGCAGGAACAAATCCTTTCATTTCTATTGGTTCATCACCGGTTATGTCTATAATTTTCGTTGAGGCAGTTAAACATACATTGGCTCCAAGAACAGCTTCTTTACCTACATGAACTCCTTCAACAACTATACAACGCGAACCAATAAATGCGCCATCTTCTATAATTACGGGTGCCGCTTGTAAAGGTTCTAAAACCCCACCAATTCCAACCCCACCACTTAAGTGTACGTCTTTTCCAATTTGAGCACAACTTCCTACAGTTGCCCATGTATCCACCATTGTCCCTTCATCAACATAGGCTCCAATATTCACATAACTTGGCATCATGATTACACCGCTAGAAATGTAAGAACCATATCGTGCAGAAGCACCAGGTACAACACGTACCCCTTTTTCGGCATAGTTTCTTTTTAATTCCATTTTGTCATGGTATTCAAAAATACCAGCCTCCCAAGTTTCCATTTTTTGGATTGGGAAGTACATTACAACGGCTTTTTTAACCCATTCGTTGACTTGCCATCCTTCTCCTTTTGGTTCAGCAACACGCAATTTTCCAGCATCTAATAATTCGATTACTTCTCTAATGGCATTAGTGGTTGTAGTTTCTTGTAATAACGCTCTATTTTCCCAAGCTTGTTCAATTGTTGTTTGTAATGAATTCATTGTATTAGTTGTATTATTTTCTACAAAGATAGTTTTTTTGTGCAATTGACAAAAGCTTCATTCCTTGATAAAATCGGAATTATTACTCAAATTATTAGGGTTTTTAATATCTAATTTAATTAAATTTACGCTTTCAAAACAGATAACCGATGCCAAGAATACTCGCTATAGATTACGGACAAAAACGAACAGGAATTGCAGTTACCGATGAATTGCAAATTATTGCATCGGGTTTGACTACCATACCTTCTGCAACAGCCATTGATTTTTTGAAGGCGTATTTTAAAAATGAAAAAGTAGAAGCGGTTCTTATTGGCGAACCCAAACAAATGAATGGTTTACCTTCAGAAAGTGCGTCAATTATAAAAGGTTTTGTAACGCATTTCACCAATCATTTTCCGGATATGAAAGTCATACGAGTAGACGAACGCTTTACCTCTAAAATGGCATTCCAATCCATGATTGATAGTGGTTTAAGTAAAAAGAAGCGTCAAGATAAAGGTTTGATTGACGAAATTTCAGCCACCATTATGCTACAAGATTATTTAACCAAAAAAATGTACTAGTCTAGTCCATTATAAAAGGAATAATTAAGCGTTTGTTTTCATACTTTTCCATTTGATTTTGTTATAAAATTATACTGTTTTTTGCATTTTTAAGGAGTATATTTGCACCTTAAAATTTAGACCCATGTCCGATACTACAATTCGAACCAATCCTGATGTAATTCTCATAGGCGCAGGCATAATGAGCGCTACGCTTGGAGTGATTCTAAAAGAATTACAACCTAACATTACTATTGAAATATACGAAAGATTAGACACTGCTGCTTGTGAAAGTTCAGACGCTTGGAACAACGCTGGAACAGGACATTCTGCTTTTTGCGAATTGAACTATACTCCTGAAGCCGGAGATGGGACAATTAGTCCTAAAAAAGCCATTAGTATAGCTGAATCGTTTGAGGTTTCAAGACAATTTTGGGCTTATTTAGTACAACAAAATAAAATAGTTTCTCCTGAAAAATTTATTAAAAGTGTTCCGCATTTAAGTTTTGTTTGGGGAGAAAAAAATGTAGAATTTCTTAAAAAGCGATTTGAAGCATTGCAATCGAATCCTTTGTTTACAGAAATGGATTTTAGTACTGAAATTGCTGCTTTGCAAGAATGGATGCCTTTAGTGATGGATGGTAGAGATCTTTCGGAACCTATGGCGGCTACTAAAATGGAAATTGGAACCGACGTCAATTTTGGAGAATTAACTAGAAGCATGTTCAATTATCTACGATCGTTAGAAGGTGTGAGTATGCATTTCAACAACGAAGTAAGAAAATTAAAGCAACGTGAGGATGGCTCATGGAGAATCAAAGTTCGTGACTTGACTACTAATCAAAAACGAAGAGTGTATCCTAAGTTCATTTTTATTGGAGCTGGTGGTGGATCTTTGCCTTTGTTAGAGAATGCCAATATTCCAGAAGGAAAAGGGTATGGTGGTTTTCCAGTTAGTGGCCAATGGCTTAGATGTACTAATCCAGAGGTGATTGCTAAACACGAAGCAAAAGTGTATGGTAAAGCTAGTGTTGGTGCGCCACCCATGTCGGTACCCCATATTGATTCCCGAATGATTAATGGAGAAAAGCAATTGCTTTTTGGTCCTTTTGCAGGATTCTCGACCCGTTTCCTTAAGAATGGTTCCTATTCTGATTTGCCCTTATCAATTAAACCAGATAATATCATTCCGATGGTTATTGCCGGAATTAAAAACATTCCTTTGACAAAATATTTGATTGAACAAGTACGTCAGAAGCCAAAAGATAGAATGAATGCGTTAAGAGAATATGTACCAAATGCAAGATCTAAAGATTGGAAATTAGAACGTGCGGGTCAACGTGTTCAAGTCATCAAGAAAGATGAAAAAGAAGGTGGGATTTTGGAATTTGGAACCGAAGTGATCACAACTAACGATGGAACGCTGTCAGTATTACTAGGAGCTTCACCAGGAGCTTCTACAGCGGTTTCGGTAATGTTAGATGTAGTGCAAAAATGTTTCAAAGACCAAATACAATCTAAAGAATGGCAGTCCAAATTAAAAGTGATGATCCCTTCATTTGGACAGGAATTGAATACAAATCCTGATTTATTAGTTGCGGTTAGAAAAAGTACAAGTGAAACTTTGAAACTAAGCTAAATAACAAAATAGAATTATTAAAAGCATCGAATTAATCGATGCTTTTTTTGTTTTTGATAGGTAGTTTTAAAGGGTAATTTGGTTTTGATTTATAGTAAAATATACATAAACCAAATTAATTCTCTAATACTATCTATTTTTACTATTTTTGCACTCGAATTTGAGAAATAAAAGAGCTTTATTATCATAAGATAAATCGTAATTCAATACTAATGATTTTACCAATTATAGGTTATGGAGATCCTGTTTTAAGGAAGGTAGGAGCGGAAATCAATCCCGATTATCCTAACTTAAAGGAGATTATTGCCAATATGTACGACACAATGTACAATGCTTATGGAGTTGGTTTGGCTGCTCCACAAGTAGGAATGCCAATTCGTTTATTTGTCATTGACACCACACCTTTTAGTGATGATGAGGATCTAGCTGAAGCGGATCAAAAGAAAATGAATGGTTTCAAGCGTACTTTTATTAATGCTAAAATTTTGAAAGAAGAAGGTGAGGAGTGGAGCTTTAACGAAGGCTGTTTGAGTATTCCTGATGTTCGCGAAGATGTGTATCGTAATCCTATAGTTACCATAGAATACTGCGAAGAAGATTTTGTAGTAAAAACCGAAGTTTTTGATGGTTTAATTGCAAGAGTAATTCA